>NZ_CP025583.1:2947500-3121136 GCF_002865605.1 Paracoccus jeotgali | reverse complement strand
AAGCCCAGCGCCTCGTCGGCGTCGATGCAGCGCGTGCCCAGCACCACGGCCACGCCGATGAAGGCCAGCAGCATGATCGGCGCCACCTCGAAAGCGGACAGAATCACCACCCCGGCCAGCACCGCCACGACAATCGGCGCGTGACGGCGGCGGAAGGCGCGGTCCGAGGGCACGCTGACCTCGACCATCTCCATCTCGGCGGCGAGGCGCTGGATATCGGCGGCCGCACCTTCGAGCAGCAGCGTATCGCCCACGCGCACCACCAGATCGTCAAGCTGGCGACCGATATTCTGGTTGCGGCGATGGGCGGCCAGCACATAGACGCCATAGCGCCGCCGCAGCCGCATCGAGCCCAGCGAGCGGCCGACCATGTGGCAATCGGGCGTGATCAGCACCTCGACCGTCGAGGTCTGGACCGAGCTCAGCTTGTCGACCATCCGCAGGTCCTTGTTGCCCTGCAGGCCCAGGATCTCGGACATGGGCGTGCGCAGCACCACCCGGTCGCCCGCCGCCAGCACCACATTCGCCAGATCGCGCCGCAGCGAGGCATCCCCGCGCAGCACGTCGATGACGCGGGCATTCTCGCGCGCGAAGATGTCGACCTCGTCCAGCTTGCGGCCGATCAGGGTGCTTTCCTCGGGGACGGCGACCTCGGTAAAGAACTTCATCCGCGATTTCGACGACGACACCAGCGCCGACATCGAGGTGCGGTCGGGCAGCAGGCGCGGCGCCACCACCAGCAGATAGGTCAGCCCGACCAGCGCCATGCTGAGGCCCACGGGCGTGATCTCGAATATGCCGAAATGCGGCTGGCCGGCGGCAAAGGCCACACCATCGACCAGCAGGTTGGTCGAGGTGCCGATCATCGTCACCGTCCCGCCCAGAATCGACAGGTATGACAGCGGCATCAGCAGCTTGGACGGCGACTGGTTCATCTCGCGCGCGAGCTGCATGAAGATCGGCATCATCACCACCACCAGCGGCGTGTTGTTGACGAAAGCCGACAACCCCAGCACCGTGGCCGACAGGCTGGCCAGCGTCAGGAACGGGTGTTTGCGCGCATGGCGGGCCGCGTGCTGGCCGATCCAGTCCAGCGCCCCGGTCCGCACCAGCCCGCCCACGATGATGAACATGAAGGCGATGGTCCACGGCGCCGGGTTGGCCAGCACCGAAGCGACCTCGCCCGCCGGCAAGACGCCGACCAGCATCAGCACCACGGCGCCCAGAATGGCGGTGACTTCGGGCGGATAGGTTTCGCGGACGAACAATGTCAGCATGCCGACGATGATCACGAGCGTCGCAATCGCCGAGGCGGACCCGGTCAGTTCGATGCCGAACATGAAAACCTCAAGCTGGCGGCCGGTTGCCCCGGCCCTGGCGCGCAGTCATCGCCGATCCGGGCCGGTTTCGCAAGCGTGCCAGCGCGTCAGGCCCGCCGTCGCGGCGTCACGGCGCCGCCTGCGGCAGGCGGCCCCCGTCGCGGATCGGCCAGACCGTCTGCGCCAGCCCGGTCTGGTCGTTGGTCTCGACCAGCACGCCCGACAGCGTCGCCTCGCCCATGGCCGGGGTAAAGCGGTCGCGGCTCATCCCGGTGACGAAGCGGCGCATTGGCTCGGCCTTGTCCATGCCGATGATGCTGTCGTAATCGCCGCACATTCCGGCATCGGTCTGATAGCCGGTGCCGCGCGGCAGGACCTGCGCGTCAGCGGTCGGGACATGGGTGTGGGTGCCGACGACCAGACTGGCGCGCCCGTCGCAGAAATGCCCGGCGGCCATCTTTTCGGACGTCGCCTCGGCGTGGAAATCGACCACCGCCGCCTGCACCCCCGCCATCGCGCCCATCGGATAGGCCCGCAGCGCCCCGTCGAGTGCCGAGAACGGATCGTCATAAGCCCGGCGCATGAAGACGTTGCCCAGCACCTGCGCCACCAGCACCTTGCGCCCGCGCGAGGCGGAAAACACCCCCGCGCCCCGTCCCGGCGCGTCCTTGGCAAAGTTGATCGGGCGCAGCACGCGCGGCTCTTTGTCGATAAAGCCCAGCATGTCCTTTTGATCAAAGGCGTGGTCGCCCAGCGTGACCACATCGGCGCCGGCATCCAGCAAAAGCTGGGCGTGACCGGCCGTCAGCCCCATCCCGCCCGAGGCGTTCTCGCCGTTCACGACGCAGAAATCGACCCGCAGCGAGTCCTTCAGCCCGGCCAGACGCCCGCTGATCGCCGCACGCCCGGCCCGCCCCATCACGTCGCCCAGAAACAATATCCGCATCAGCGCCTCCGTCCTGTTGACGGTTTTTCTGCGCCCTGACGCGGCAAAAGTCCACCGCAGGCGGGAAATGCGGGCGGGCGTCAAACTGTTCTTAAACTTTGCGCCCTATCACCAAGGCAACACACCACGGACGAGGACCGCCATGCCCGATTCTTCCCATCTGACCGACACTCACCGAATCAAGGCGCTTGGTCTGGCTCAGGCGATGATCGAATACTCGACCGAAGGTGTGATCCTCGACGTGAACGAGACCTTTCTCGCGCTGATGGGCTTTCGCCGGGACGAGATCATCGGCCGGCACCACCGCATGTTCGTCGACAGCGAAACCGCCGCCAGCGCCGAATACGCGCAGGCATGGCAGGATCTGGCCAAGGGCAGGCCCGTGACGGGAGAGTTCCAGCGCATCACCCGGACCGGCGGCCGGGTCTGCATCAATGGCAGCTATGTGCCGGTGCGCGACGATAACGGACAGGTCTGCACGATCCTGAAAATGGCCACCGATGTCACCGCCAGCAAGGCCGCCGTCGCCGCGATCACCGACGCGCTCGCGCAGCTGGCCGAGGGCAATCTGACCTTCCGCATCACCCAGGATGTCCCGCCAGAGTTCCGCCCGGTCCGCGACAGCCTGAACCGGACCGTCAAGATCTTTGCCCGCATGGTCGAGGAAATCCGCGACCGCGCCGCCTCGATCAACAACGAGGCCGGCCAGATCGCGCAGGCGGCGGTCGATCTGGCGCAGCGCGGCGAAAGCCAGGCGGCCTCGCTGGAGCAGACGGCGGCGGCGGTGGAACAGATCTCGGGCAACACCTCGATGACCAGCGGCGCCGCGCAAGAGGCCAATGGCGCCGCCCGTCAGGCCGAACGCGTCGTCCACCACGGCAACGAGGTCGTGGCCGACGCCGTGGCCGCGATCGAGCGGATCGAGCAGCACACCCGCAGCATGGCCGAATTCACCCGGGTCATCGAGAACTTCGCCTTTCAGACCAACCTTCTGTCCATCAACGCCGCCGTCGAGGCCGCGCGCGCGGGCGAGGTCGGGCGCGGGTTCGCGGTGGTCGCGCAAGAGGTCCGCAACCTTGCCCAGCAATCCGGCAAGGCTTCGCAAAGCATTGCCGAGCTGATCGCCAAAAGCGGGACCGAGGTGCAGTCGGGCGCGGCGCTGGTGCGCCAGACCGGCAAGGCGCTCAACGACATCCAGACCGCGGTGCGCGGCATGGCCGAGAACATCTCGGGCATTGCCCATGCCACCGCCGAACAGGCGACCGGCGTGCAAGAGGTGTCGTCGGCCCTGTCGCATCTGGACGGGGCCAACCAGGCCAACCTCGCCATGTCCGAGGAATATGCCGGCGCCGCCAAGGCGCTGTCGGCGCAGATGAACGATCTGACCCGGCTGCTGTCCGGTTTCGAAACGCCGACCACGCTGTCGCGGCGCCGCCCGGCGATGCCCGACCACCACGGGCAGGTCGCCTGACCGGGCGGCCGCGGTGGCGTGGCGATCGCGATATGAAACCGGCGCGGGTTGCGGCTATAGTGGCCCCGCACCCGCCCGGAGAGCGCGATGACCGACGACCCGCAAGACTGGCTCAAGGCCGAACTGATCGACTCCTTCGACGAGGATTACGAGATCGAGCTCGAGGACGCGATCCTCAGCCGCGAGATCCGCCAGATCTATCGCGACACCCATCCCGACCCGCTGGATCGCAAGATCTATTTCTTCGAGCTGCTGCGCCTTCAGGCCGAGTTGATCCGGCTGCAGGACTGGGTCAGCCACTACCGCGAGAAGATCATCGTGCTGTTCGAGGGCCGCGACAGCGCCGGCAAGGGCGGCGCGATCAAGCGCATCACCCAGCGCCTCAACCCGCGCGTGGCCCGCGTCGTGGCCCTGCCGGCGCCGTCCGAACGCGAGAAGTCGCAATGGTATTTCCAGCGCTACGTCCCCCATCTGCCCGCCGGGGGCGAGATCGTGCTGTTCGACCGCAGTTGGTACAACCGCGCCGGGGTCGAGCGGGTGATGGGTTTCGCCAACGACACCCAGATCGAGCAGTTCTTTCAGGACGTCCCCGAGTTCGAGCGGATGCTGGTCCGTTCCGGCATCCGGCTGGTGAAATACTGGTTCTCGGTCAGCGACGAGGAACAGCAGATGCGCTTCCTGATGCGGCTGCACGATCCGCTCAAGCAGTGGAAGCTGTCGCCCATGGACCTGCAATCCCGCGTCCGCTGGGAGGCCTATACCAAGGCCAAGGAAGAGATGTTCAAGCGCACCAACATCCCCGAGGCGCCGTGGTACATCGTCCCCGGCAACGACAAGCGCCGCGCGCGGCTGAACTGCATCGACCACCTGCTGTCGCTGATCCCCTATACCGACGTCCCGCAGGAAGAGATCACCCTGCCCGACCGGGTCTTCAACCTCGATTACGAACGTCAGGTGCTGCCGCGTTCGCTGTATGTGCCGCAGAAATACTGACGCTTTCTATCACCCGACAGGCCGCTTTCGACGCGACGATAACACGCAGGCCGAAAGTGTTTTCGGCGCAGCAAGATATTGTGTTTTCTGCGCTTCCTTTTATTATGGCCCCATGTTCCGCAACCTTATCTCTCGCCTTTTCGGCCAGGACGAACCCACGACCCGGCTGAGTGGCCAGGACGCCGAGGTTGCGCTTGCCGCGCTGCTGGTCCGGGTGGCCCGCGCCGATGACCGCTACTCAAAGGAAGAAGAGCAGCGCATCGACCGGATTCTGGCCCGCCGTCGCGGTCTGGACATGACCGAGGCCGCCGAACGCCGCGCCGCCGCCGAGATGATCGAGGCCGAGGCGCCGGACACCGTGCGCTTCACCCGGCTGATCAAGGACCGCATCGCGCTGGAGGACCGCAGTGAGATCCTCGCCGCCCTGTGGGAGGTCACCTATGCCGACGGCACCCGCAGCCCGGCCGAGGAATCACTGGTCCGGCTGGTGGCGGGGCTGATGGGCGTCAGCGACCTGGATTCTGGCCTGATCCGGCAGCGCGTGACCCGCGAAATGGGCCTCGACGAGGCCTGATCGTTCGGGCTGATCGGGCGGCCTGGCCTCGCGGCCTCGTCCGACGCAGGCTTGGCGGGTTCAGTGCCAGAACCTTAGGAACAGCAGGAACAACCCTGCCGACAGCAGCGCCGAGGCCGGCACCGTGATGACCCACGCCGCGAGGATGGTGGTGAAATGCGTGCGGCGCACGACCTTGCGGCGGCGGCGCAGCTCTGGCGAGGATTCGGTGTCGTCGCGGCGCTCGCCGATGATCTTCTCGTGATACCATTCGCGGAAGAAGCCGACGCCGAAAATGCCGCCGATGGCGATATGGGTCGAGCTGACCGGCAGCCCCAGCCACGACGCGATGATGACCGTCACCGCCGCCGACAGCGCCACGCAATAGGCGCGCACCGCGTTCAGCCGGGTGATCTCGTTGCCGACGATGTTGATCAGCTTCGGCCCGAACAGCAGCAGCCCGACCGACAGCCCCAGCGCCCCGATCAGCATGACCCACAGCGGGATCTGCACCTGATCGCCCGAGGTGCCGTCCTGCACCGCATGGACAATCGCCGCCAGCGGCCCGACCGCGTTGGCCACGTCATTCGCGCCATGGGCGAAGGACAGCAGCGCCGCCGACAGGACCAGCGGGATCGCGAACAGCTCCTTCAGCGATTTCTTGCGGTTCTCCAGCCCGACCGACTGCCGCGCGATGATCGGGCGCATGACCAGCGCCGTCAGCACCGCCACGACCAGCCCGATTTGCAGCGCGAGGCCCAGCCCCACATCCCAGACTTTGCTCAGCCCCTTCAGCGCCAGATAGGCGGCGAAGGTGCCGGCCATGATGCCGATCAGCAGCGGCACCCAGCGCCGGGCCGAGTGCAGGATGTCGGGCGTATAGATGATGCGGGTCTTGATGAAGGCCAGGAACATCGCCGCGATCACCCCGCCCAGCAGGGGCGAGATCACCCAGCTGGCGACGATCGCGCCCATGGTTGGCCAGTTGACCGCGCCGAACCCTGCCGCGGCGATGCCCGCGCCCATGACCCCGCCGACGATGGCGTGGGTGGTCGAGACCGGGGCGCCGATCCATGTGGCGAGGTTGATCCACAGCGCCCCCGCCAGCAGCGCCGAGAACATCGCCCAGACGAAGACGCCGGGCTGGGCCACCGCCTCGGGCGCGACGATCCCGCGCGAGATGGTCGACACGACCTCGCCCCCCGCCAGCAGCGCGCCCGCGGTTTCGCAGATCGCGGCGATGATCAGGGCGCTGCCGATGGTCATGGCCCGCGCGCCCACCGCCGGGCCCATATTGTTGGCGACGTCGTTCGCGCCAATGTTCAGCGCCATATAGGCGCCCACCACCGCCGCCGCGATGACAATGGCCGTGGCCGGGGTGATCCCGGCGAAGCCGGCGACGGTCAGCCCGACCAGCACCATGAAGGCCAGCGCGATGCCCGGCGCGACCAGCGGCCGCGAGACATAGGCCGCAGCCTGCTCGAGACTGGCGAAACGCGCGAGATCCTTGTTCAGCGTCTTCCAGCTTTTCAGATCGGTTCCCGGCATGCTGCCCCCGCCATTTCGTGACGCTCGGGTAGCAGGTCTGGCCCCCGGCGGCAATCGAAACGCCTCACGTCTTTGTTTGCAGGCTTTGGTTGCCAAGGAAGCGACGCAGCGTCAGGGTCGCGGCGAGTTTTCAGACCGCCGTTTCAACCGCACGACCCCAACCGCCCGACTTCAACCGCATGAGGCCCCCATGACCGATCCACGCCCCACCCTTTCCGCCATCGACCGGCGCAGCCTGATCGCGGCAGGCGCCGGGGCCGCAGCGGTCAGCCTGCTGCCGGCGGCGGCAAGCGCGCGCATCCCGCATCCCAACCCGATGCCGGCCGAGCTGCGCAAGGCGCTGGAACGCAACCCCGCGACACCGGTTCTGGGCAACCCCAAGGGCGATGTCACGCTGACCGAGTTTTTCGACTATAACTGCCCCTTCTGCCGCAAGAACATGAAGGACGTGCAGCGTCTCATCAACGAGGACAAGCAGCTGCGCGTGGTGTTCCGCGAATGGCCGGTCTTTGGCGAGGGCTCGATGTTCGCGACCAAGGCCTCGCTCGCCTCGCTGCGGCAGGGGAAATACTGGGCCTTTCACAGCGCCATGATGACCATGACCGGCCGCGCGGAAGAGGCGACGGTGCTGCGCGCCGCGCGTCAGGTCGGCCTCGACATCGACAAGCTGCGCGCGGACATGGAAAAGCGCGAGATCCTCGACCAGATCTACGAGACGATGGATCTGGCCGACACCATGATGCTGACCGGCACGCCCAGCTTCATCGCCGGGCACGAGGCGGCGTTCGGCAAGCTGTCGCTGTCGGATCTGAAATCGCTGGTTGCGGATGCCCGCAAATACGAGGTCTAGCCGCCGCTATGGCGCCTTGGCCGGGCCGGGGCCAAGGGTCAAGCCCGCCAGTTCCGCCTTGCGCGGCAGCAGGATCGCCAGCAGCCCCATCAGCGGCATGAAGGCGCAGATCTTGTAGACGAAGGCGACGCCGTGGCTGTCGGCGACCAGCCCCAGCACGGCCGCCGCGACCCCGCCCATGCCGAAGGCAAAGCCGAAGAAGATCCCCGCGATCAGCCCGACCCGGCCCGGCACCAGTTCCTGCGCAAAGACCACGATGGCCGGGAAGGCCGAGGCTAGGATGACGCCGATGATCACCGTCAGCACCCCGGTCGCGAACAGCCCGACATAGGGCAGCGCCAGCGTGAAGGGCAGCACCCCCAGGATCGAGATCCAGATCACCGTCAGCGGCCGGAAGCGGTCGCCCAGCGGCCCGCCCAGCATCACCCCCGCCGCCATCGCGGCCAGGAACAGGAACAGCATCAGCTGCGATTGCTGCTGGCTAAGGCCGAAGCGGTCGATCAGGAAGAACATGTAATAGCTGGTGATCGACGCGGTGTAGATGTTCTTGGAAAAGGTCAGCAGCGCCAGCACCACCACCGCCTGCCGCACCCGACGACGCGACAGCCCATGCGTGACCACCCGCATCCGCGCCCCGGCCGAGGCGCGCACCCGCTCGCCATACCAGCGCCCGACGCGGGTCAGGATGACGATGCCCAGCGCCGCCAGCACCGTGAACCACAGGATCGACCCGCGCCCCTGCGGCACCACGATGAACGCCGCCAGCAGCGGACCCATCGCGGACCCGGCATTGCCGCCGACCTGAAACAGCGATTGCGCGGTGCCATAGCGCCCGCCCGAAGCCATCCGCGCCACCCGGCTCGATTCGGGGTGAAAGATCGCCGAGCCGACGCCGATCAGCATCGCCCCGGTGACCAGCACCGGATAATTCGGCGCCAGCGCCAGCGCCACCAGCCCCAGCAGCGACGAGGTCATGCCCAGCGGCAGCGACATCGGCATCGGGCGGCGGTCGGTCATCAGACCCACGGCGGGTTGCAGCAGCGAGGCGGTGCCCTGAAAGGCGAATGTCAGCAGCCCAATCTGCCAGAACTGCAGCGCGAATTCGGCCTTGAGCAGCGGATAGATCGCCGCCAGCAGCGATTGCGTCACGTCGTTCAGCAGATGGCAGAGGCTGATCCAGCCCAGAATGAGCCAGGTCGTCCGCTCGGGCGCGGTGGCCGCGGCCGGGGGCGGCGGGGCAGAGATGGGGGCAGCCTGCGACATGTTGTCCTCTGCCCGCCTTATTCGACCCGCAGGCGACCGGCGTCAAGCCTGCTTGGCAGCTTGGCGCCGGTCTGGCCTGACGGGCTAGATGCGGTTCTTGGGACGGCGCGGCGGGGCGTCGCCACCCGGCCGGCTGCGCACCGCACCGGGCCGGGCCGGCTTGCCCTTGGGCGCATAGCTGCCCTTGGCGGCGGGCTTGGGCGCGCCGGGGCGGCTGGCGGGCTTGCCATAGGGCTTGGCTGCGGCCGCGCCGGGCTTGGCGGGTTTGCCAAAGGGTTTGGCAGCCGCGCCCGGTTTGGCGGATTTGTCCCAGGGCTTGGACTTCGCGTAGGCAGGCTTGGCGTAGGCGGGCTTGCCGTTGCCGGGCTTGCCGCTGCCCGGCTTGCCATGGTCCGATTTGCCATGATCGGGCTTGCCATAATGGGCCTTGCCATCATCCGGCTTGGGCGCGCGGTCGGGACGCGGGGCGTGGTCCGGCGCGGCCTGTTCGGGTTCGGCCTGAACCGGCGTCCATTTCCGCGCCGGCTTTTCGGCAGGCGCGGGGGTCTCCCGCGCCGCGGCCGGTGCCGGCGGCGCGGCGGGTGCCTCGGCCGTGCGTGGGCCCTTGCGATGCGGCTTGCGATCCGTCTTGTCCAGACGCGGGCGCGGGGCCTGCGGGGTCAGGTCCGGCTCACCGCGCATCCGGCGCATGACCAGACCCGGTTCCAGCTCGATCTCGTCGCCAAAGCGGGGGGCGTCGCCGGTCGCGATCTGGACATGGGTCTCGTGCTCGCGCACGCGGATCGCGCCGATGGCGTCGCGGGTGATGCTGCCGGCCTCGCAGATCTTGGGCAGCAGCCAGCGCGCCTCGGCCCGGCCGCTATGGCCGACCGAGAGGGTAAACCAGATCGAGGCCCCGAATTCGCGCGCCGGACGCGGTGGCGGCGCCTGACCGGGGGCGGGCATGTCCGACAGCTCTTCCGGCGGCGGGCGGCCTTCGCGCCAAAGCTGGACGAAGGCGGCCGCGAGTTGCCGCGGACCCAGACGTTCGAGCAGCGCATCGGCCACGGTCATGTCCTCAAGCTCGGCATTCAGCGCCGGGTCCTGCATCATGCGGGCGTCGTCGCGGGCCGTGACCTCGTCGGCCGAGGGCGCCTGCCCCCATTCCGCCGTGACCTTGGCCCCCTGCAGCAACCGCTGCGCCTTTTTATACTCGGCAGGCGGCACGATCAGCGCCGAGACGCCCTTGGCGCCCGCCCGTCCGGTCCGGCCAGAGCGGTGCAGCAGGATCTCGTAATTCGTCGGCAGATCGGCGTGGATCACCAGTTCCAGCCCCGGCAGGTCTATCCCGCGAGCGGCCACGTCGGTCGCGATGCAGACGCGGGCGCGGCCATCGCGCAGCGCCTGCAGCGCGTGGGTGCGTTCCTGTTGCGACAGCTCGCCCGACAGCGAGACGACGCGAAAACCGCGATTGCCCATCCGCGCCAGCAGATGATTCACATTGGCGCGGGTCTTGCAGAAGATGATCGCGGTCCGCGCCTCGTAATAGCGCAGCAGGTTGAAAATCGCGTTCTCGCGGTCGCGGGCGGCGACGGTCAGGGCGCGATAGGTGATGTCGCCATGCTGACGCGCCTCGCCCATCGCCGCAATCCGGCGTCCGTCGCGCTGGAAATCGCGGGCCAGTTTCTCGATCGCGGGCGGCACGGTGGCCGAGAACATCAGCGTCCGCCGCTGTTCCGGGGCCGAGCCGAGGATGAATTCCAGATCCTCGCGAAAGCCCAGATCCAGCATCTCGTCGGCCTCGTCCAGAACCGCGACGCGCAGCGCCGACAGGTCCAGACTGCCGCGCTCGATATGGTCGCGCAGACGGCCGGGGGTGCCGACGACGATCTGCGCGCCACGCGCCAGCGCCCGCCGCTCGGTCCGGTAATCCATGCCGCCGACGCAGGTCGCGACCTGCGCGCCGGTGTCGCGGTAAAGCCAGCTGAGTTCGGTCGCCACCTGCAGCGCCAGTTCGCGCGTCGGCGCAATCGCCAGCGCCAGCGGCGCGTCGGATTGCGGCATCACATCTGCGCCGCCCAGCAGATCGGGCGCGGCGGCAAGCCCGAAGGCCACCGTCTTGCCCGAGCCGGTCTGCGCCGAGACCAGCAGGTCGCGGCCGCGCAGATCGGGTTCCAAAACGGCGTTCTGGACCGAGGTCAATGTCTCATAGCCGCGTTCGGCCAGCGTCGCGGCCAGAGGCGCGGCAATATCTTGTAGGGTCATGTTCTTTGCCTGATGAGGCCACTCGGGCCGGGAAACTCGGCCCGGTCCGCTGCGCCGCGCGGCCCCAATTGCCCGCGGGCCGCCTCAAACAGCCGATCCGCGGTTCTAGACGCCTCGTCCGGTCATGTCAAAGGCCGAATCAAGGCGACGTTGCGGCGGGCACTGGACCGGGGCGGCGGTTTCGCGCTAACCCGTGGGTTGATCCGTCCAGGGATCTGAAATCGAAGGTGGCGATGCGCAT
The DNA here is from genome assembly GCF_002865605.1 of Paracoccus jeotgali. Taxonomy (NCBI): domain Bacteria; kingdom Pseudomonadati; phylum Pseudomonadota; class Alphaproteobacteria; order Rhodobacterales; family Paracoccaceae; genus Paracoccus; species Paracoccus jeotgali. The sequence continues at coordinate 3,109,708 of NZ_CP025583.1, read as the reverse complement.
CGACCCAATCCGGCCATTCGGCCTGTCCCTGTTTCCCCTGACCCTTGGCCTTGCCTGTTTCGCGGCCTCGCTGACCCCGTCCCTGCTACCGCGAAGCTGGCTGGTGCAGGGCGTGCTGGGCGGCGTGGTGCTGGCGTTGGGGTATCTGACCGGCAGCATGATCATGTCGGCCTGGCGGCAGATGGCGATGCCGATGCTGCGCGGCCGCGCCGCCGGCTGGGCCCATGCGCTGCTGCTGGGGCTGGTGCTGGGCGCGCTGGCGGTGGCGCTGGTTCACGCGCTGGACTGGCAGAACGACATCCGCACGCGCATGGGCCTGCCGCTGGCCGATGCCGGCCACGAGGTTCGCGTCGTGCTGCTGGCGGCGCTGGTCGGGCTGGCGCTGCTGCTGGTGGGTTTCGCGGTGCAGTTCGGCTTTGACTGGGTGCGCCACCGGCTGTATCGCCACATGCCGCGCCGACGCAGCAACGCGATCGGGCTGCTTATCACGGTGCTGGCGCTGTTCTTCCTGACCCGAGACGGCGTCGTCGACCGCCTCTATCGGATGCTCGACCAGGTCTATTTCACCGCGCAGGACCTGTTCGACACCGCGCCCCCCGCGCCGGACAGCCCGCTGGTGCCGGGCGGGCCGGGATCGGCCGTCGACTGGGCCGCCATGGGACAGCCCGGACGCGATTTCGTCACCGGAGGGCCGGACGCCGCCGCCATTTCGGCCTTTACCGGGCAGCCGGCGCTTGACCCGGTGCGGGTCTATGTGGGCCTCGCCCAGCTTGACGAGCCAGAGGACCGGGCCGAGCTGGCGCTGGCCGAGCTGATCCGGCTGGGCGGCTTCGACCGCAAGGTGCTGGTCGTCACCATGCCCACCGGCACCGGCTGGATGGACCCCGGCAGCCATGACGTGCTGGAATACATGCATGGCGGCGATGTCGCGACGGTGGCGGTGCAGTATTCCTATCTGCAATCGCCCATGGCGCTGATCTTTGAAACCGATGCCGGGCTGTCGCAGGCGCGCAGCCTGATCTCGACCATCCACCGCTATTGGCGCGACCTGCCGCCCGACGCGCGGCCCCGGCTGTACATGCACGGGCTCAGCCTTGGCGCATGGGCGTCGATGTATGGCACCGACCTGTTCGCGCTGCTCGACGACCCGGTGCATGGCGCGCTGTGGGCCGGACCGCCCTTCCCCTCGGGGCTGTGGAACGAGGCGATGGCCCGGCGCAATCCCGGCTCGCGCTATGTCGCGCCCGACGTGGCCGATGGCCGGCTGATCCGCTTTGCCAGCCACACCCGCGATGCGGGCGGGACCGGCGGCTGGGGCAGCATGCGGCTGGTGTTCCTGCAATACGCCTCGGACCCGATCACCTTCTACGAGCCGACCTCGGTCTGGCGCGCCCCGCAATGGATGCGAGAGCCGCCCGCCCCCGATGTCTCGCCCGCGCTGCGTTTCATCCCGCTGGTCACGCAGGCGCAGCTTGTCGTCGACATGCTGCTGGCCAACACCGCGCCGCCCGGCCACGGCCATTCCTATTACCCCCGCGACTATGTCAGCCCGTGGCAGGCGGTGACCGCGCCCGAAGGCTGGACCGATGCCGATAGCGCCCGCCTGATCGCCATTTGCAGCGCGGGCGAGAACAAGGGCCTCAAGCGCGGCTGCCCCGATCCGGCGGCATCATGAGCGCGCCGCGCCCCGACAGGCGGCGCCGCTGGCGGCGCGGGTTGCTGCTGGGCGCGGGGCTGATCGTGCTGCTGCTGGCCGGGATCGGCGCGAACACCGTGCGCAACCGCGCCGGGCTGACGCCGGTCCATGACAGCATCGCCGAGCGGGTGGCGGAACTCGCCCCGTTCTGGCGCATGGTCCCGCCGCAGGCGGCGCTGTCGCAGGCCCGCGCGGTGCTGATGTCGGGCTGCGACGGGCCGCGCGACAACATGGATTTCTGGGCCGGGCTGCTGGCTGAAACCGGCCGCCCCGGTCTGATCATCGACAGCCACTCGCCCCGCCATCTGGACGGGTGGGAGCTGTGGCGTCTGGTCTGCGCCGGTCAGGTGCTGCCGGGGGCCGAACGCGCGGGCGATCTGGTCGCGGGCCTGTCGCTGACCGGCAGGGCGCCCGTGGTGCTGCTGGGGGCCTCGCATGGCGGCTGGACGGTGTTGGAGTTTCTGGCCCAGGCCGTGACCGGCACCACCCCGCCGGGGATCGAGGGCGGCCCCGCCCGCCCCGACAATCTGCTGCCGCAGGTGCAGGCGGTGGTGCTGCTTTACCCCTATTGCGGGCTGCTGAACGGGGCCGATCAGGGCGATTGGCAGAACGCGCCGCCGATCCTGATGGTCGGCGCGGCCGAGGATGAGATCGTCAGCACCCCGGCCTGCGCCGCGCTGGCCGAGCGGCTGCGCCAGCGCGGGGCGCGGATCGACTGGCATGTGCTGCCGGGGGCCGGGCACGGATTCGACCAGCGCGAGCGGGCGGCGTTTTCGACCCTGACCTTCGACCCCGCGCAGCGCGCGCACGCCGCCGATCTGGTCCGCGCGTTTCTGGCAGCGAACTGACTCAGCGTCGCGTTCTGTCGTCGCCCCGCACCAGCAGACGGGCGGCCACCGGGGCCAGCAGGATCACCAGCACCAGCCGCAACAGGTGGTGGCTGACGACAAAGGCCAGATCGGCGCCGGCGATGATGGCGATGACCACCATCTCGGCCTGACCGCCGGGCAGAAAGGCCAGAAACGCCTCGAGGGCGGGGGCAAGGCCAAGGCTGACCAGCGTCTCGATGAAGATCAGGCTGATCAGCGCCAGCGCCAGCGTATAGGCCAGCCCGGCGGTGACATCGACGCGCAGCTCTCGCAGCGTGATGCCGACATATTTCACGCCGACCGACATGCCGATGAAGAACTGCGCCGCCTGAATCACCTCGGCCGGGGGGCGGGCATGGATGATGCCGGTCAGGCTGAGGATGGTGGCCAGGATCATCGGCCCCAGGATCGAAGCGCCGAACAGGCCCAGCCGCTCGGCGATCTTCCAGCCCATATACCCGGCCGCGACCATGACCGCGATCTCGCGCAGCGAGGTCTGCGCGATCGGCGTGCCGGGCGGCTGCGACAGGTCCAGCCCCCAGGCCATCGACATCATCAGCGGCGCCACGGTGACGATGACCAGCACCCGGGTTGCATGGATCAGCGACAGCGCGCGCACATCGCCGCCGGCCTCTTCGCCAAAGACCAGCATGTCCTGCAGCCCTCCCGGCATCGCCCCATACCAGGCGGTCGCGTGGTCGAAGCCGAAGACGCGGCGAAACAGCGGATAGCCGACCAGCGCGATAACGCAGACGAACAGCGGCACCATGGCAAGCGAGACCGCAATATCACCCAGCCGCGAGACCACCTGCGGCGTGATCGAGGCCCCGACCGCGACACCCAGAAAGGTCCGCATGAAGACGCCCAGCTGCCCCGACCCGGCCAGCCGCGCCCCCATCAGCGCCGCCGCAAGGCAGGCCAGCATCGGCCCCAGCAGCATCGGCAGCGGCAGGCCCAGCGCCACGAACACCGCCGCGCCGACCCCGGCAATGGCAAAGGTCAGCGCGCGGCGGCGCGTCAGCTTGTGGCGGAAAACGGGCGGCATCACGGGCATCAGGTCAATCGCTGGCAAAGGAAAGACGCCGCGCCGCCGCTGCTGCGGCAGGCGCGGCGCCGGGGACGCAGGCCGGCGGGCCTAGTCCTCGTTCGCGCCCTCGGCCGTGGCGGGCAGAGGCGGTTTTTTCAGCAGGCGGCGCAGGAACAGCGGCGCGACAAAGCCGATGACCGCCGCCGTCCACAGCCCGATCGAGATGGGCGAGCTGAACAGATAGGTCCAGTCGCCATTCGACAGCACCATGGCGCGGCGCAGCGAATCCTCCATCTGGTTGCCCAGCAGGATGCCGAGGATCACCGGAACCGTCGGCATGTCCAGCTTGCGCATGACGTAGCCCAGCAGGCCGAAGCCGACCATCATCATCATGTCGAAGCTGGACCCGGTCAGCGAGAAGATGCCCACAAAGGCCACCATCGTCACCCCCGGCAGCAGCACCCAGGCCGGCACCGACAGGATCAGCACAAAGATGCGGACCATCGGCACGTTCATCAGCAGCAGCACGACGTTGGCGATCAGAAGCGAGGCGATCAGCGACCACACCACCTCGGGCCGCTCGGCAAACAGCAGCGGACCCGGCGTGATGTTCAGCGTCAGCAGCAGCGCCAGCAGGACCGCCGTGGTCCCCGACCCCGGCACGCCCAGCGTCAGCATCGGCACCAGCGCCCCACCGGCGGCGGCGTTGTTGCCTGCCTCGGGCGCGGCCACGCCCTTGGGGTTGCCCTTGCCAAAGCTCGACTTGTCCCGCGCCACGGATTTTTCCGCCATATAGGCCAGAAACGACCCCAGCGAGGCGCCCGCACCCGGCAGGACACCGGCGACAAAGCCGATCCCGGTGCCGCGCAGCATGGCGCCAAAGGTCTGCCGCAGCATCCGCCACGGCACCAGCACCTTGCTGAGCTTGACGCCGATGGCGCTGTTCTTGCCGTGCGATTCGATGAAGAAGAACACCTCGGCCACGGCGAACAGACCGACGATGGCGACCAGGAAATCGATCCCGTCCATCAGGTGCAACTGGCCGAAGGTAAAGCGCGGCATCCCCGTGGTCTGGTCCATGCCGATCATCGCCAGCCCCAGACCGATGGCGGCGGCCAGCGCCGATTTCGCCTGATTGTTCGACCCCATCCCGCCCAGCGTGCAGAAGGCCAGCATATACAGCGCGAAATATTCAGCCGGGCCAAAGCGATAGGCGACGCGCGCCAGCATCGGGGCCAGGAACATCAGCAGGATCGTGGCGACAATCGCGCCGACGAAAGAGGCGACGCCCGACACCACCAGCGCCTCGGACGCCTGACCCTTGCGGGCCATGGGATAGCCGTCCAGCGTGGTCATCATGGCGGGTTCATCGCCCGGGATGTTCAGCAGGATGGACGAGATCCGGCCGCCATACATGGCGCCGTAATAGACGCTGGTCAGCAGCACCAGCGCGGAAATCGCATCCAGCCCCATCGAGAACGAGATCGGGATCAGCAGCGCCACGCCGTTCGACGGCCCCAGCCCCGGCAGCAGCCCGACAATCGTGCCGATAAAGGCCCCGATCACCGCCAGCATCAGCGTATAGGGCGAGGCCGCGATGCCAAAGCCCATCATCAGGTTGGAAAACACGTCCATCTCAGATCCCCCAACCCTGCGGCAGCCCTTGCAGGCCCAGCCCCAGCACCACCTTGAACAGCAGGAACAGCCCGATCCCCAGCCCGACGCCGGTCAGCGCCGCGGCCACGGGGCGGGGATTGATCAGATAGCTGATGATCCCAGAGGCGACGATTGTCGGCAGGATGAAGCCCAGATCGTCGATCAGATAGGCATAGCCCAGCAGCACCGCCAGCGCGATGCCCAGTTGCACCAGCGTGCCCGCCACAGGCCAGTCCGGCTCGGGATCGGGACGCAGCACCATGACCAGCGAGCAGATCAGCGTCACGCCCGCGATGATATAGGGAAAGACCCTGGGCCCCACGGGGTCCGACATGAAGCTGGTCGCGATATTTCGGGCGCCGAGAATATATCCCAGCGCCACAAAGATCATGACCAGACCAAAGATCCGGTCGCCGCGCATCACTGGATCAGTCCGATCTCTTGCGAGATTTCCTTGATCTGGGCGATGTTGTCATCGACAAACGCCTCGAACTCGTCGCCGAACATGTCATAGGGCGCCAGTCCGTTCTCGGCCATCGCCTTCTTCCATTCGTCCGACGCGCCGACCTTTTGCAGGCGATCGACCCATTTGGCGTAGTCCTCGTCCGAGATGCCCTTGGGCACATAGATGCCGCGCCAGTTCATCGCCGTCATGTCGACGCCCTGTTCCTTGGCGGTGGGGATGTCCTCGAACCCCTCGACGCGCTCATCGGCCAGCACCGCGATCGGACGCACATCGCCCGACTTGATGAAGCCGGTGATTTCGGACAGGTCGCCCGTCATCGCCTGCGAGAAGCCGCCGACGGTCTGGGTGATCGCCTCGGCGCCGCCATTCAGGCCGATATACTTGATCTGACGCAGGTCCTCGACGCCGGCCTCGTCCATCACCATCAACACCTTGAGGTGATCGAAACCGCCCACGGCCGAGCCGCCGGCGAATGCGACCGAACCCGGATCGGCCTTCACCATCTCGATCAGCTGCGGCAGATCCTTGATCTCGCTGTCGGCGGCGACCACGATCACGCCCGGATCGCCCCCGATGGACCCGACCCAGCGGACCTGATCGGCGGTCGCACCGGCGAAGGCGTTCTGCGCCAGACGGGTGGTCGTCGCGGACGACGCGGCCACGAACAGATCGGCGTCGTTGTTGCGCTTGCTGACGACCTGCGCATAGGCGACGCCGCCGCCCGCACCGGCGAGGTTCGTGACCTGCACCATGTTATCGACCAGCCCCAGATCATGCATAATCTTGCCGATCTGGCGGCAGGTAAAGTCCCAGCCGCCGCCGGGGTTGGCGGGTGCGATGCACTCGGCCGCCATGGCCGGCGCGGCCGTCAGGATCAGGGCCGCTGCTGCGGCGCGAATAGTCTTCTTCATGCTGTCCTCCCATTGATTCAGCAGGCAATCACCTTGCAGCCTACAGCTTTTGCTGAAAAGCTGACATCAAGCTGTCACGGATGCGGAATTTTCCGGCGGAATGCGCTTTCTTCTGGTCGAGGATAACGACGATCTGGCGCAGGCCATCGTTGCAAGGCTGTCATTGGACGGCCACGGGGTGGACCGCGCGGCCACGCTCGACGATGCCGATCACTTCACCGCCGGCGCGCCCTATGACCTGATCCTGCTGGATCTGGCGCTGCCCGATGGCGACGGGCGGCAATTCCTGACCCGCGCCCGCGCGCGCGGCATCGACACGCCGGTGATCGTGCTGACCGCCAGTTCCGCCGTCGGCGACCGCGTCGATACGCTGGACATCGGCGCTGACGATTACATGACCAAGCCCTTTGATTTCAACGAACTAGAGGCCCGCTGCCGCGCCATCCTGCGGCGGCGCGGCGGTGTGGCGCAAAGCCTGCGGCAGTTCGCGGGCTTTGCCTTCGACCCCCTCGCCGCGACCCTGACCATCGGCGCCGAGACCCGAGAGCTGCGCGCACGCGAGCTGCGCCTGCTCGAGATCCTGCTGACCCGGCCCGGCCAGACCTTTTCCAAATCGCATCTGATCGACCGGCTGTTTTCCTATGATGAGACGGTCAGCGACAACGCGATCGAGGTCTATGTCGGCCGCCTGCGCCGCAAGCTGGACGGCTCGGGCGCGCGGCTCGAAACGCTGCGCGGGCTGGGTTACCGGCTGCTGCCGGAATGACACCCGTCTCGCTTCGGCAGCGGCTGGCGGCGCAATGGGTGGCGCTGGCGCTGATACTGGCGCTGGCGCTATTTCTGGCGGTGCGGGTGACGGCGGAGCGCGCCTCGGGGGCGGCCTCGGACGCGGTGCTGGGGGCGGCGCTGCGCTCGATCACCGACGACATCCGGCCGCAGGATGACGGGCTGGAGATCGACCTGCCCTATGCCAGTTTCTCGATGCTGGGCGCGATGGGCGAGGAACGGGTCTTCTACCGCATCGCGCTGGATGACCAGCCGGTGACGGGTTACGACGACCTGCCACTGCCGCCCGGCGCCGACCGTCGCAACAGCGAGGATGCGCGGTTTTATTCCGCCCGCTACCGCGACGCCGATCTGCGGCTGGCGGCACTGGGCCGGACGCTGCTGGTCGATGGCCGCAGTCAGCGTCTGCTGGTCGTGCTGGGCCAGACCCGCTATGGCCAGGCCGAGATCGCCCGGACCACGGCGCGCAATGCCGCCGGGCTGGCGCTGGCCTTTCTGGTGCTGGCGCTGCCGCTGGCGATGTGGGCGGCGGGCCTTGCCCTGCGCCCGGTCGAGCGGCTGGCCCAGGCCGTGCGTCTGCGCGGCGCCCATGACCTGCGCCCGGTCCGCCACCCGGCCCCGCAAGAGCTGGTGCCGCTGGTCGCGGCGCTGAACGGGCTGATCGCGCGGCTGCGCAACACGCTGTCGCGGGCCGAGCATTTCATTCTGGAAGCCGCGCACCGGCTGCGCACGCCCCTGTCGCTGGTCAGGACCGAAACCGACATCGCCCTGCGCCAGGCCCGCACGCCCGAGATGCGCGAACGTCTGCGCCGCATCCTGCGCGCGGTCGAGGAAAGCAGCCGCTCGGCCAACCAGATCCTCGATCACGCCATGGTGCTCTACCGGGCCGAGCGGCCGACGCATGAGGATTTCGACCTGTCGCGCCTGCTGTCCAACGTCGTGGCCGGCGTCGCCCCCATCGCCGAGATGCGCGATATCGGCCTGACCGCCGAGCTGCCGCCCGGCCCCCTGACCCTGCGCGGCGACATCCGCATTATCGAGGTCGCGCTGCGCAACCTGCTGGACAACGCGATCAAATATTCCGAACCCGACGGCGCGATCACCGCCGCGCTGACGGTCACGGCGGGGCAGGCCGTCATCACCATCCGCGATCAGGGCCGCGGCCTGCGCGGCAGCGGCTTCGCCACCCGCTTTCAGCGCGGCCAGAACGTCGAGGACGTCATCGGCTCTGGCCTCGGGCTGACCATCGTGGCCGAGGCCGCCCGCGCCCATCGCGGCCGCTTCACCCTGACCCCGCAACCGACAGGTGGGACATGCGCGCAATTCTTCTTGCCACTCTGATCCTGCTCGCCCTGCCCGCGCAGGCCATGCAGATCGAGGCCGAGGCGAGCTTCGGCACCGGCCCGCGGCATCTGACCGTGATCTCGACGACCGATGTGGCGGCCGTCGAACAGGTGCTGGACGATTTCGCCGCCAGCCATGCCGGCATCACGCTGCGCTATCTGCAGGCGGCGAGTGTCGAGATCGACGCCGCCGTCCGCGCAGCAGAGCCGCCCGCCGATCTGGTCATTTCCTCGGCCATGGGCCTGCAGGTGCGGCTGGTCAATGACGGCTTCGCGCGCCGGCTGGCCCTGCCCGCGCCCGGACTGCCCGACTGGGCGCAATGGCGCGGCCAGCTTTACGGCGTGGGGCTGGAACCGGTGATCGCACTGATCTCGCGCGACGCGCTTGGCGATCTGCCGCTGCCCGCGACACGGCGCGAACTGACGGCGCTGCTGCGCGAACATCCCGACCGGTTCGAGGGCCGCATCGGCAGCTATGATCCGGCGGTGTCGGGCGTGGGCTATTTCCTGCTGGCGCAGGACGCGCGCAAATCCGAGGGCTTCTGGCGTCTGGCCGAGGTGATGGGCCGGCTGAACGCCCGGCTCTATTGCTGCTCGGGCGACATGATCGCGGATCTGCGGGCGGGCAAGCTGGCGCTGGCGTATAATGTCGTGGCCAGCTATGCGGCGCGGACGCTGGCCGACGATCCGCAAATGATCCGGCTCGATTTCGCCGATTACACGCTGGCGATCCAGCGCACCGCCTTCGTGCCGCAGAACGCGCCCGACCCGGAAGGGGGCGCGATGCTGCTGGAATGGCTGCTGACCCGCCCGGCGCAGGCGGGGATCGTGGCGATGTCCGGCACACCGCTTCTGGCGGATGAGGGTCCCGCACCGCCGCCCCATCTGCGGATGATCCCGCTGGATGTCGGCCTGCTGGTCGACGAGGACCGCGCCCGCCGCGCCAGCCTGCTGGCCGAATGGTCAGCGGCGATGACGCAGCCGTAGGCTGGGCGGATTGGTCGTATGACCAAGGCTGCACGCGGCTGACACGGGGCGGAAGTGACCCAAGCCCTGACCCAAGCCCTGACCCAAGCCCTGACCCAAGCCCTGACCCAAGCCCTGACCCAAGCCCTGACCCAAGCCCTGACCCAAGCCCTGACCCAAGCCCTGACCCAAGCCCTGACCCAAGCCCTGACCCAAGCCCTGACCGGGGCTGCCGCGATGTCCTCGTCCCAGCAAGCGGTTTCTGCCCGCAAGCAGCTTTTCTCCGCAGCCTGTTTTGCCCGCGGCTCCCCTCCGGCTCTCGCCGCTCAACTCACCCCATAATACTCCCGGAACCACGCCACATAGGCCCGGGCGCCCTCCTGAACCGAAGTTTGCGGCGCGTATCCCGTCAATCGCCGCAGCAGCGCCGTATCGGCCCAGGTCGCGGGCACATCGCCGGGCTGCATCGGCAGCAGTTCGCGGATCGCCTGCCGGTTCGACGCGGCCTCGATCGCGGCGATGAACTCGGGCAGCGGGACCGACTCGCCATTGCCGATATTGACCACCCGCCACGGTGCGACGGGCGAGAGGCTGTCGCCCGGCTCGATCTGATCCGGCGTCGCCGGGCGGCCGGGCGCGGCGTCGATCAGCAGCCGGATCGCCCGCACCAGGTCGCTGACATAGGTGAAATCGCGCCGCATGTCGCCATGGTTGAAGACCTTGATCGGCCGCCCGTCCAGGATCGCGCTGGTGAACAGGTAAGGCGCCATGTCCGGCCGCCCCCAGGGGCCATAGACGGTAAAGAACCGGAACATCGTCGTGGGAATGTCGAACAGATGCGCATAGCTATGCGCCATCGCCTCGTTCGATTTCTTGGTCGCGGCATAGAAGGACATCTGGCTGTCGGCCTTGTCCGTCTCGCGATAGGGCATCTCGGTGTTGGCGCCATAGACGGAACTGGTCGAGGCCATCAGCAGGTGGCGCGGCGGATGGGCGCGCGCGGCCTCGAGCAGCTCGAAACTGCCCAGCAGATTGGCCTCGACATAGGCGCGCGGGTTCTCGATCGAATAGCGGACCCCGGCCTGCGCGGCCAGATGGACCACCGCCTCGGGCCGGTGGCGGGCGAACAGTTCTGCCAGCAGGCCGGGCGTCTCGACCTTGCCGCGCACTGGCGTAAAGCCGTCGCGTCCGCTCAGACGCGCCTCGCGCGCGGCCTTCAGCGCCGGGTCGTAGTAGTCGTTGTGGCTGTCCAGGCCGACGACCTCATGCCCCTCGGACAGCAACAAATCGGACAAATGATAGCCGATGAACCCGGCCGAGCCGGTAATCAGAACCCTCATGACGCAACCTTCTTTCCAGATCGGCTCTTCGTGTCACGACCCCTGCCGGAGCCGCAAGCCTTGCTGCCGGGACCATGCCCCGCCAGATCGGCGATTTTTTGCAAAGCAGCTTCAACTTTGCCGGATTTCCGCTGCATTTGGGTCTATGCTGCCAAGGCAACGCGCATAAGGAGGAGCCATGCGGGACCACGCGCCGCACAGCTATCGGCTGAAAGATCGCTATGACGCAACCACCGGACGGGTGTTTCTGACCGGAACCCAGGCCCTTGTCCGGGTCCTGCTGGATCAGGCGCGCCGCGACCGTGCGGCCGGGCTGAACACGGCGGGCTATGTCTCGGGCTATCGCGGCTCGCCGCTGGGTGGCGTCGATCAAGAGCTGTGGCGGGCCAAATCGCGGCTGAAGCAGGCGGACATCATATTTCTGCCGGCGGTGAACGAGGATCTGGCGGCGACCGCGGTTCTGGGCGCGCAGCAGGCGGTGCTGGACCCCGACGCGCGGGTCGAGGGCGTCTTTGCGATGTGGTATGGCAAGGGGCCGGGGGTGGACCGCTCGGGCGACGCGCTGCGCCACGGCAACGCCTATGGCAGCGCACCCAAGGGCGGTGTGCTGGTGGTCGCGGGCGACGATCACGGCTGCGTCTCGTCCTCGATGCCGCACCAGTCGGACGTGGCTTTCATGGCGTGGTTCATGCCGGTGCTGAACCCGGCCTCCGTCGCGGAATATCTCAGCTTTGGCGAGTATGGCTATGCCCTGTCGCGCTATTCCGGCACCTGGGTCGGCTTCAAGGCGATTTCCGAGACGGTCGAATCCGGGGCCTCGGTCGAGCTGCCGGCGGACCGGCAGTTCACCCTGCCGCCCTTCGATCCGCCGCCGGGCGGGCTGCATATCCGCGGCGCCGACCTGCCCAGCCCAGAAATCGAGACACGGCTGACCCACAAGCTGCGCGCGGTCGAGGCCTTTGTCGAGGCCAACCCCATCGACCGGCGCATCTATGACATCCGCGACGCATCCTTTGGCATCGTGACCACCGGCAAGGGGCATCTCGACCTGATGGAGGCGCTGCGCCTGCTGGGGCTGGACGAGGCCGCCTGCCGCCGCCTCGGGATCGACATCTACAAGGTCGGGATGGTCTGGCCGCTGGCCCGCCGCGACGCGCTGCGCTTCATGCGTCACAAGGCCGAGGTGCTGGTGATCGAGGAAAAGCGCGGCATCATCGAAAGCCAGTTCAAGGAACATTTCTACGACTGGCCCGGCGACAAGCCGCAGGCGATGGTGGGCAAGCATGACGAGACCGGCGCGCCGCTGATCCCGTTCTCGGGCGAGTTGTCGCCGCGTCTGCTGGTCCCGATCCTCGCCCAGCGGCTGCACCGTCACTTTCCCGACGAAAACCTGCCTGCCCGCGCCGCCGGGCTGATGCAGGTGCCGGATCTGACGATGAATGTTGCGGGGGCGACGCGGACGCCGTGGTTCTGTTCGGGCTGTCCGCACAACACCTCGACCAAGCTGCCGCAGGGCAGCATGGCGGCGTCGGGCATCGGCTGTCATGTCATGGCAAGCTGGATGGACCGCGAGACGGTCGGCTACGCCCAGATGGGTGGCGAGGGCGTGCCGTGGATCGCCCGGCAGCGCTATAATGGCGGCAAGCACATCTTCCAGAACCTGGGCGAGGGGACGTGGTATCATTCGGGCTCGCTGGCCATTCGTCAAGCGGTCGCGGGTGGTGCGAACATCACCTACAAGATCCTGTATAACGATGCCGTCGCCATGACCGGGGGGCAGCCGGTCGACGGGCCGATCAGCGCCGCCGCCATCGCCCAGTCCTGCCGGGCCGAGGGCGTGACCCGCATCGCCGTGGTCAGCGACAACCCCGACAAGTTCGCCCGCAGCGAATTTCCCGCCGAGACCAGCTTTGACCCTCGCGACCGGCTCGACCGGGTGCAGCGCGAATTGCGCGAGATCCCCGGCGTGTCGGTGCTGATCTACGAGCAGACCTGCGCCACCGAACTGCGCCGCCGCCGCAAGCGCGGGCTGGCGCCCGAGCCGGCGCGCTCGGTGGTGATCAACGACCGGGTCTGCGAGGGCTGCGGCGATTGCTCGGTCGCGTCGAACTGCCTGTCGGTCGAGCCGATCGAGACGCCCTTTGGCCGCAAGCGGCAGATCAACCAGAACAGCTGCAACAAGGATTTCTCGTGCCTAGGCGGGTTCTGCCCCAGCTTCGTTACGCTGGAAGGCGCGACGCGGGCCAAGGACCAGGCCGCCGATCTGGACCTGAGCGCGGCGCTGTCGGGCCTGCCGCATCCCGAGCTGCCCAGCCTGAAACGCCCCTTCGACCTGCTGATCGGCGGCGTCGGCGGGACCGGGGTGGTGACGGTGGGCGCGCTGGTCACCATGGCCGCGCATCTTGAGGGCAACGGCGCCTCGGTGCTGGATTTCACAGGGTTCGCGCAGAAATTCGGCACGGTCCTGGGCTATGTCCGGCTGGCCGACACGCCTGAGCAGATCAACCAGCTGCGGATCGAGAACGGCGCCGCCGACGCGGTCATCGGCTGCGATATTGTCGTGGCCTCGGCCCCGCGCGCGTCGGCGCTGTATCGGCGCGGGACGCGGGTATTGCTGAACCTTGCAAAGATGCCCACCGGCGATCTGGTGCTGAACCCCGACGCCGATCTGCGGATCGACGACCGGCTTGACGCCATCGCGCAGGCGGTCGGTCGCGAACATGTCATGGCGCTGGACGCCAACCGTCTGGCCCAGCATCTGCTGGGCGACAGCGTCTTTGCCAATGTGCTGCTGCTGGGTCATGCGTGGCAGTCGGGGCTGGTGCCGGTCAGCCTCGAGGCGCTGCGCGAGGCGATCCGGCTGAACGGCACGGCGGTCGAGATGAACCTGCGCGCCATCGATCTGGGCCGCGTGCTGGCAGCCGCGCCCGAACGCCTGCCCCTGCCCGGCCAGCCCGAGGCGCCCGAGACGACGCCCGCCCTGATCGCGCGGCTGTCGCAGGAGCTTTCGGCCTATCAGGACCGCGCCTATGCCGAGCGGTTCGAAAGCAGGATCAAGCAGTTCCAGCAGGCGCTGCCCGACGCGATTCCCGACGACCTGACGCGGATCGCGGCGCAGTCGCTGTTCCGGCTGATGGCCTACAAGGATGAATACGAGGTCGCGCGCCTGCTGACCGATCCCGGCTTTACCGACAAGCTGGCGAAGGACTGGCAGGGCGGGCGCGTCGTCTATCATCTGGCGCCGCCCTTCCTGCCCGCCCGCAAGGATGCGCGCGGACGCCCGGTCAAGCGCAGCTTCGGGCCGTGGCTGACGCCCCTGCTGCGCGTCATGGCGCGGGGGAAATCGCTGCGGGGCGGGACGCTCGACCCCTTCTCCTACAGCGCCGAGCGGCGGGAAGAGCGAGAGCTGATCGGCTGGTTCGAGGCGATCCTGCACGACCTGCCGCCGATGCTTGCGAGTGCGTCGCCCGACCGGCAGGACGCCGCGGCCGAGGCCGCAGTCCAGATCCTCGGCGCGCCGCAGCTGATGCGCGGCTATGGCCCGGTGAAACGCGCGGCTGTGGCCCGCCAGAAAGAGCTGGCCGAGGCGGCGATGGCGGAATTGTCCGCCGGCTGAGGCGGCGACCACCAGTCCCGCCAGATGCGGCCCGGACCCATGCCACGCCGTCACGGTGCCACCTGCCGGTCGATCAGCACAGCGGCAATCCCCTTGGCGGCCGCCGGCGAAGGCGGCGGCCCCGTATCCCGCCGCAGGCGGCCCGAAGCCATGCCGGCCTGTCACGGCGCCCTCTGCCGCTCGATCAGCACGGCGGAGACGTCGTCCTGCTGGCGGCCGCCGGCGAAGGCCAGCACCGACCAGCTCATCGCCTCGACAAAGGCCTGGCCGCGGTTCAGCTGGTTGGTCTGGAAGATCGCGCGCATCCCCTCTTCGCCCAGCATCTGCCCGGCGGCATTGGTCGCGTCCCAGACCCCGTCCGAGGCGATCAGCAGCCGGTCGCCCGGCTCCAGCGTCAGCGTCACCTCGTCATATTGGGCGTCCTCGACCACCCCGATGGGCAGCCCGCCCTGCCCGATCACCTCGACCGAGCCATCGGCGCGTTGCAGCAGCGGGTGGGGATGCCCGGCCTGGACCAGCGTCACCTGCCCGTTGCTCTGGTCGATCACGGCGTAGACCATGGTGAAATAGGTATCCACGCGCAGATCGGCGAGCATCAGGTGATTGAGGTAACGCGCCAGAATCGAGGGCGGCCGCGAATCGTAAAGCCCCAGATCGTTGATGAACAGCGCCGCGTTCTGGTCCACCGAATGCGAGAACTGCGTCGCCAGCCGCGCCGTCAGCAGCGCCGCCGCGACCCCGTGGCCGGACACGTCGATGGCGAACACACCGAAACGGCGGGCATTGATCGCAAAGCTGCCGGTCAGATCGCCGCCGACATGACCCGCCGGGCTGAGCAGGTTCGAGACGTCGAAATCGCCGAACTTGGCCTGCCGCTCGCCGATCAGGCCCTGCTGCAGGCGGCGGGCCTCGTTCAGGTCGCGGTCCATCGCCACCTGCGCGGCACGCAGCGCCGACAGCGTCTGTTTCAGCCGCTGGTTGGCGCGGTGGGTCTCGTCCTGCAGCCGCAGGATGCGGATGCCGGCGCGCAGACGGGCCAGCAATTCGGCGGCGGAACAGGGCTTGGTCAGAAACTCGTCGGCCCCGGCCTCGAGACCAAAGGCGATATCGGCGGGCTGGTCCTTGACGCAAAGCAGGATGAAAAACACATAGGCGTTGCGCCCCGCCGCCCGCAGATGCTGGCACAGCTGCGGCCCGGTCATGCCCGCCATCACCCAGTCCGACATCACCACATCGGGCCAGCGGGTCTGGCAGAACTCCAGCGCGGCCTCGCCGGTGTCGGCCTCGGCCACCTCATAGCCAGCGCGGGTCAGGTGGATGCGGATCATGGCGCGGTGGGCGCGACTGCCATCGACGACCAGCACCAGGCGCCTGCGTTGGGCGCCGTGCTGCGGTCGGTCTGGCTGATTCCGGTCGGACATGGTTCCGCAGTAACCGAAACATCCTAACCCATTGTGAATCCGCACCGACCCGAAGGCTAAAAATGCAGAACGGGCCGCGCCTTTCGGTCGCGGCCCGCGAGATCTACGGAGATGGTCCGGTTAGGGATCGAAAGATCCGTCCGTCCCAGCCAGGGTTCTGAACCCTTGGGATTGCCCTCAGGCCGCGGCCCCCCCGACTGTCCCGACACCTCTCTCCAATATCACTCTCGACACTGGACCACCTCCTTTCAATATGTTGCCACGTCTGGGCAGGTTGCCACAGCGCCGCAATATGTCAACTCTAAATCCGCGAGGGCTGACGCAACATGTTGCGGACGATCAGGCGGAAGGGCACAAGCGCCAGCAGGGCCAGCGCCAGCTTCATCAGCCAGTCAGCCATGGCGAGCGAGGTCCAGACCGGCGCGTCGGGCCCAAGACCCAGGAGCGGCACCATCTCATTCGCCCAGGCGACGTCGTCGGCCCGGTCGATGAACGCAAAGCTGGTCGAAAACGCGATCGAGAAGAACAGCGTGGTATCCAGGATCGAGCCCAGCAGCGACGACACCAGCGGCGCCTTCCACCAGCCCGACAGATGCCGCATGGCGTTGAAGATGCCGATATCGACAAGCTGCGCCAGCAGGAAGGCGGTGCCCGAGGCGGTGGCGATGCGCAGCGTCGTGCGCTCCATCCCGGCCGCCAGCAGCGAACAAGCGACCCCGGTGACAAACCCGGCCAGCACCACGCGCCGCGCCGCCCTCGCACCATAGACGCGGTTCATCACATCCGTCACCAGAAAGGCAAAGGGATAGGTGATCGCGCCCCAGGTCAGATGCGCGCCCAGTTGAAACTGCACAAGAATGTTGGAGGCCACGACAATGGCGGCCATGGCGATCACGCCGGGAAGAAAGCGGGTCATGGATGCTTCCGTTTTACAAGGTGGCGGAAAAACTCGGCCCGCGAGGCGGACGGCAGCTAGATGCGCCGTGACGCGCGGATTGTCAACGGGGACGCGCGGCTAGGGCGTGGGGTCGATGATCCGGTATTCGACGACCTCGGTGCGCTGCACGGGCAGGAAATTATCGTCAGAAATCATCGTGATGCGGATGCCCAGATCGTCGGACCAGACGGCGATGCCCTCAAGATTGTCGTATTGCAGGGTGCTGGTGGTCAGCAGGGTTTCGATCTGCTGGGGGCCGGTCTCGGTCAGCTCCATCCGCCGCACGCGCGAGCGAAAGCCAAGCAGCCAGCGGAAATTCCGCTCGAGCAGATAGAGCCGTCCATCCGGCCCCATATCCGCCCCGACCGCCTGCCAGTCGGGATCGCCGGGAATGGAAAAGGGCTGCGCCCATGCGCCGTCGCGATAGCGCCAGATCGGAAAGCTGCGGCCGTCGGGCGCGTATTCGGGCAGGGTCAGCACATCGCCGTCATCGGTGATCGCCAGCGCCTCGAACCCCTCATTGGTGACCAGCTCGGCCCATTCCTCGGGGATCGGCAGGGGCGTCGCCGGGCCGTCCGGGTCGTCATAGCGCGCCACCCGGTTCAGGCCTTCGAAGCTGACATAGATGGTGCCGTCGGTGGCGATGGCCAGCCCCTCGCTGTCGCCCAGCCGGCCCGGCGGCAGCGGTCGGCCCTGACTGTCCTGCAACTGCGCGCGGCCCAGCGTGGTCAGATCGCGGATGCGGCCGGCGCTGTCCCGCTCGATCCGGCCCCAGCGGATCCAGGCGCGGTCGGTGATGACGTGGAACTGCGACCCGTCCTCAGACACCTCAATGCCCGAGAACCCGCCGAAATCGGCATCAGGCTCGCGCCAGACATGGGTGGCGATGTATTCCATCTGCGGCCGGGCGCCATCGGCCTCGGCCGCGAGCGCCGGTCCGGCCAGCAGGAACAGCAGCGCGGCAAGGATCACCGGGCGGTCGCGACGGCCTGACATTGCCGGGGCATCTCGCTTAGGCGGAAGCTGCGCGGATGGCGGTAATCCGGGTCAGGCGTGTATTTCGGCCGGGTCGAGGGGTTGGCGCGATAGGCGAGTTCCTGACGCGCCGCGCCGCAGCCATTGTCGTTGCCCGACAGCGCGGCCACCGGTGCGGCGGTGTTCTGGCACCCCGTGCCGCTGCCCGCCGGGCAGTTCAGCCGGACGTGGAAGTGGTAATCGTGGTTCGGCGTCGGCCGCAGCTTTTGCAGCCACGCGCCCCGGTCGCCGTTCATGTCGCACATCGCAACCTTGATCGCGGCGTCCAGAAAGATGCGGTCGACGCGCGGGTCCATGGCGGCCGACTGGATCAGCCCGGCATGGCCGCGCGTCCAGTTGCCGTTCACGCCCAGCCCGTTCTTGGCCACGACCGAGATCGACGAGATGCTCTCGCGCTGCGCCGGCGTCAGCGACAGGCTGGCGGGCGGCAGCATCCAGATATCGGCGTCCAGCCCCAACTGATGGCTGGCATGGCCGGTCAGCATCGGCCCGCCGCGCGACTGGCTCATATCGCCGACATAGATGCCCTTCCAGCCCATCTTGGCCGCCGCCTGCGACAGGCCCATGACGAAACCGACCATGTCGGGATGGCCCCAGTTGCGGTTGCGCGACAGCCGCATGGCCTGCCATGTCGGCCCGCTTTCCGGCAGTTGCGCCGCGCCCGAGACGCAGCCCTTGCTGTAGGTGCCGATCGACACCGGGGTTCCGGCGGTCGGGCCGGGCACGCGGCCGAAGACATCCTTGGCCAGCGGGTCGGCCATGGCGGGCATCGCCAAGGCCGCCGCTGCGGCGACGGTCAGAAGAAATTTGCGGATCACTGCGGCCCCTCTCCGTTCTTGTTGACCCATCTTAGCAGGAACAGGGCCAGAAGAAACATCACGATCAGCGGCGTGACCCCGATCCGCTGATTGCCGGTCAGGTCGGTGACCAGCGCGATCAGGAAGGGCGCGAGGAAGGCGGTGGCCTTGCCCGACAGCGCATAAAGACCGAACACCTCGGTCGCGCGCTCGTCGCTGGTGTGGCGCACCGTCAGCGTGCGCGAGGCCGCCTGCATCGCCCCGCCCGCGCCGCCGATCATCGCCCCGCAGATGAAGAACATGACATCCGGCACCCGGCTGCCCGCTGCCAGCGACAGGCCGAACAGGGTTTCCCGCGTCATGCCGACGATGATGACGCAGACCAGCGTCAGCAGCAGGATCGCGCTCACGATCACCGGCTTGGGCCCATAGCGCCGGTCGGCGCGCCCGCCCAGCCACGAGATCACCGCCGCCGAGATGACGCTGACCACGCCGAACACGCCCGAGAGGAACACCGGCCAGCCCAGCACCGTGCCGGCATAGACCCCGCCAAAGCCGTAAAGCGCGTTCAGCCCGTCCCGCGACAGCATCGACGACACCAGCCAGACCGCCAGGCTGCGCCGCTGCCGCAGCCCCTTGACGGTCTGCCACAGATCGGCAGCCGCCGCGCGCAGGCTGATCGGCCCCATCCGCAGGCCCTTCGGCTCTGTCACCCAGAACCAGAAGGGCAGCATGAAGACCGCATACCACAGCGCCGTGAACGGCCCGACAAAGCGCGTGCCTTCGCGCAAGGCCGGGTCCAGCCCGAACAGCGGCGGGATGCCCAGCAGGGTCCGCCCGCTGGGCGTCTCGGCAAAGAACAGCAGCATGATCGCCAGCGCCACCAGCCCGCCCAGATAGCCGAAGGCAAAGCCGGACCCCGACAGCCGCCCGATCTCGTCCCTTGGCGCGAGGCCGGGCAGCAGGGCGTTGGTGAAGATGGTCGCGAACTCCATCCCGATCAGGCCGACGCCGAAAAACGCCAGCGCCGTGATCAGGCGCGGGTCCTGCGGGGTCAGCAGCCACAGGCCAGAGGCCCCGACCACGACCATGCCGGAGAAAAACCAGATCCACGGCAGCTTGCGCCCGGAACGGTCCGCCACCGCCCCCAGCAGCGGCGCAAGCAGCGCGATCACCGCGCCGCTGATCGCCAGACCATACCCCCACAGCGTCTGCGCATGGGCGCCCGCCAGCATGACGTCGTGGCCTTGCGCGATATAGGCGCGCTTGGCGACCTCGGCGAAATAGATCGAGAAGATGAAGGTGACCAGCAGGGTGTGATAGGGCTGCCCCGCCCAATCGAAAAACCACCACCCCCAGATGCGCTTTCGGTTCACCCTGACTGCCCCCTGCCTGACTGCGCGCGCAGGATAAGGCGGAAAGCGGACTGATTGGCAACGATTTTTCGCCCACCCCGGTCGCGGCCACGGCTGCGCCGCCCGTCACCGGGTCAGCGCCGCCTGCGCGTCGGGCGGCAGTTCCGGCGGCCAGGGCCGGGTCTGTTCGGCGGCGATCCACGCCTCGACCCAATCGGGCAGCGGCGGCGGCTGATGGCTGGCCTGCAGCAGGTCCAGCACCCGTTGCGGCGGGACGATGCCCTCGGCAGAGGTGACCGCCGTGCGCAGCAGCGCGTGGTTGCAGCAATCGGTCCCGCGCCACATCGCCTGCTCGATATAGACGAAACGCGCGTCCCAGCCGATCACCCGCGAGGTCATGCGAAAGCGCTGGAACGCCCGGACACGGCGGCGATAGCGGACCGAACTGCCCGCGACCGTGATCCCCCAGCCCTGCGCGCGCAGCTGGCCGATCAGCCCCATCCGCGATGCCATCGGGATGCGGCCCAGATCGAACAGCGTCAGCGTGCGGCCGTTGTTCAGCTCGATCCACGGGTCCAGATCCCATGGCCAGCAGATATGGTCCGAGACATGCGTGCCCAGCGGCGCCAGACGCGGCGCCCGGCGGAACTTGATCATCTCTTTGGCGAAACGGATCAGCGGATACATCTGGGGCCCTTCTAGCTGCGCGACAGGGGCTGGCAGCGCCGGGACGCAAAGTCAACGCGGACGCAGCGACAGCTTGCACGCGAGGCCCGGCTGACATAGGTCAGGGCCGAAAACGCAGGGGATTATGACGATGGCAATGACGCAGACGCCGCGTGTCGGCCTGATCGGCTGGCGGGGAATGGTGGGCTCGGTCCTGATGGACCGGATGACGGATTCGGGCGATTTCGACCTGATCGAGCCGGTGTTCTTCTCGACCTCGAACGCGGGCGGCAAGGCCCCGCGCGGCGACGCGCCGCTGGCCGACGCCTATGACCTCGACACGCTGAAATCCTGCGATGCGATCCTGACCTGTCAGGGCGGCGACTATACCAAGAAGGTCTTTGCCGACCTGCGCGCGCAGGGCTGGGACGGGCACTGGATCGACGCGGCCTCGACCCTGCGGATGGAAAAGGACGCGCTGATCGTGCTGGACCCGGTCAACCGGCCGCAGATCGACAGCGCCCTTGCCGCCGGCAACCGCAACTGGATCGGCGGCAACTGCACCGTGTCCTGCATGATGATGGGCGTGGGCGCGCTGTTCAAGGCCGGGCTGGTCGAGTGGATGACCACCCAGACCTATCAGGCGGCCTCGGGCGGCGGTGCGCAGCACATGCGCGAATTGCTGACCCAGTATGGCACCCTGAACGCCGAGGTCCGCGACCTGCTGGACGACCCGAAATCCGCGATTCTGGAAATCGACCGCAAGGTGCTGGCCCGGCAGCGGGCGATGCTGGACAGCGACGAGTCCGCGCAGTTCGGCGCCGTCCTTGGCGGCTCGCTGATCCCGTGGATCGACCAGGATCTGGGCAACGGCGTGTCGCGCGAGGAATGGAAGGGCATGGCCGAGACGAACAAGATCCTCGGTCTGGGCGAAGACGCCATCGGCGTGCCGGGCGGCGAGGCGATCCCGATCGACGGTTTCTGCGTCCGCATCGGCGCCATGCGCTGCCACAGCCAGGCGCTGACCTTCAAGCTGACCCGCGACGTGCCGCTGGACGAGATCGAGGGGATGATCGCCTCGGACAATGACTGGGTAAAGCTGGTCCCGAACGAAAAGCAGGCGACGATGGAGGCGCTGACCCCGGTCGCCGTCACCGGCACGCTGACCATCCCGGTCGGCCGCGTCCGCAAGCTGGCGATGGGGCCGGAGTATCTGGGCGCCTTCACCGTCGGCGACCAGCTTTTGTGGGGCGCGGCCGAGCCGCTGCGCCGCATCCTGCGCATCCTGATTGAGGGTTGAGGGCATGACCACATTCTATCAGGTCGTGATGCTGCTGCTGGACATCCTGTGGTTCGTGATGATCGCGCATATCATCATGTCGTGGCTGATCAACTTTCAGGTGCTGAACCTGCGCCAGCCGCTGGTGGCCCAGCTTTGGGACGGGCTGAACCGCCTGTTGGAGCCGCTTTACGCCCCGATCCGCCGCCTGCTGCCCTATGCGGGCGGACTGGATCTGGCGCCGCTGGTGGTGTTCATCGGCATCGTCGTCATCCGCATGGCGATGCAGAACAACGCCGCCTTCTTCTACGGCTGACATGCCTGCGGACCTGCTGCGCCAGATCTTCGGCTTTGACGATTTCCGCCCCGGCCAGCAGGAAATCGTCGAGGCGGTCGCGGCGGGACGCGATGTGCTGGCGATCATGCCGACCGGCGGCGGCAAATCGCTGTGCTACCAGCTTCCGGCGCTGATGCGCGACGGGGTGACGGTGGTGATCTCGCCGCTGATCGCGCTGATGCGCGACCAGGTCCGCGCCTTGCGCGAGGCCGGGGTCGCCGCCGGGGCGCTGACCTCGGGCAATACCGAGGACGAGACCGATCAGGTCTTTGCCGCGCTGAATGACGGCGCGCTGAAGCTGCTTTACATGGCGCCGGAACGGCTGGCCTCGGGCGGGACGCTGGCGCTGTTGCGCCGGTCAGGTGTCACCGCCATTGCGGTGGACGAGGCGCATTGCGTCAGCCAGTGGGGCCACGATTTCCGCCCCGACTATCTGCGGATCGGGGCGCTGAAACAGGCGCTCGGCGTGCCGCTGGCGGCATTCACCGCCACCGCCGACGCCGAAACCCGGACCGAGATCGTCAGCCGCCTGTTCGGCGACGCCACCCCCCAGACCTTCCTGCGCGGCTTCGACCGGCCCAATATCCATCTGGCGTTTCAGGCCAAGGACGGGCCGCGCCGGCAGATCCTCGACTTTGCCGCTGCCCGGCCCGGACAGTCGGGCATCGTCTATTGCGGCAGCCGCGCCAAGACCGAGGCGCTGGCCACCGCGCTGAACGCCGCCGGTCATTCCGCCCTGCATTACCACGGCGGGATGGAGGCGCAGGCCCGGCGCGACGCCGAGGCCCGGTTCCAGCGCGAGGACGGGCTGATCGTCGCCGCCACCGTGGCCTTTGGCATGGGCATCGACAAGCCCGACATCCGTTGGGTCGCCCATGCCGACCTGCCGAAATCCATCGAGGCCTATTATCAGGAAATCGGCCGCGCCGGCCGCGACGGCCTGCCGGCCGAGACGCTGACCCTCTACGGTCCCGATGACATCCGGATGCGCCGCGCCCAGATCGACGAGGGGCTGGCTCAGGACGACCGCAAGCAGGCCGACCACGCCCGGCTGAACGCGCTGCTGGGTCTGGCCGAGGCGACCGGCTGCCGCCGCGTCCGTCTGCTGTCCTATTTCGGCGAGACGGCCGCGCCCTGCGGGAACTGCGATCTCTGCGACGCGCCGCCGGTGCTGTTCGACGCCACGCGCCCGGTGCAGATGGCGCTGTCGGCCATGCTGCGCAGCGGCGAACGCTTTGGCGCGGGGCATGTCATCGACATCCTGACCGGCAACGCGACCGAAAAGCTGCGCGAGCGCGGGCATGACCAGCTGCCGACCTTTGGCGTCGGGGCGGAATGGTCGCGCGCGCAATGGCAGGCGATCGTCCGGCAGATGATGGGGCTGGACCTCTGCCGCCCCGACCCTTCCCGCCACGGCGCGCTGCACATCACCGACGCCGCCCACCCGATCCTGCGCGGCGAGCAGACCGTGACCCTGCGCGAGGACAGCCTGCGCCGCGCCAAGCCCGCCTTCGTCCCCAAGATGCAGGTGGCAGAAGAGGATGCGCCGCTGTTTTCCGCCCTCAAGGCCAAGCGGCGGGCCCTGTCCGAGGCCGCGCGGGTGCCCGCCTATGTCATCTTCCCCGACCGCACCCTGCAGGAGATGGCCGAACGCCGCCCGCAGACACTGGACGAGATGGCGCGGATCAACGGGGTCGGCGCGAAGAAGCTGGAAAGCTATGGCGCGGCGTTCCTGTCCGTGATCGCGGGCGAGGTGCCGGACATGCACCCGGCCCGGCGCGCGCTGGCGGGACGGCCGGCGGGGGCGCTGTTCGACCGGCTGGCCGACGCGCAGATGCAGCTTGCGCGCGGGGTGGACGGGACGGAGAAGCCGCTCTCCTGCTCGACCGGGCAGCTTCGCCGCATCGCCGAAACCCGGCCCGCCAGCCGCGGCGCGCTGGGCCGCATCCTGGACGAGGCGCGGCTCGACCGGTTCGGTCAGGCGTTTCTGTCGGAAATCGAGGCAGACTGACCCTTTCCGGCGGCAGGTGCGCCCGCTAGGCTGACCCTGCAACCAGAAAGGATACTCCCATGACCATCAGCGAAGGCGACCAACTGCCGCAAGGCAAGCTGCTGAAATCCGGCGAGAATGGCCCCGAAACCGTCGACATGGCCGATTACGCGACCGGCCGCGTGGCGATCTTTGCGCTGCCCGGCGCCTATACCGGCACCTGCTCGACCCAGCACGTCCCCAGCTTCATCCGCACCGCCGACCAGTTTCGCGAGAAAGGCGTCGACCGGATCGTCTGCATCAGCGTCAACGACCCCTTCGTCATGGCCGCCTGGGCACGCGACACCGGCGCGGACGAGGCCGGGCTGACCTTCCTCGCCGATGCCGACGGGGAATTCACCAAGGCGATGGGGATGGCGTTCGACGCCCCGCAGGCGGGGCTGTTCGGCCGTTCCAAGCGCTACGCGATGCTGGTCGAGGACGGCAAGATCACCGCGCTTCAGGCTGAGACCTCGCCCGGCCAATGCACCGTCTCGGGCGGCGAGTCGCTGCTGGAACGGGCCTGAAACCGAGGAACGGCGCGGCGTGTGAGAGCGGGTCGCGCCGGAACCTGCGCTAGCGACGGGTGCGGCTTGGCGCGTCGCGCCTGATCTCGCAGTCAAAACGACGCGGCTTGAGGCGGGCCGCGCCGGGACCTGGATGAAAAGCGGCGTTGCCTCGCCGGGAAAACCGCGCCTTGCACCCCCCCGCCCGGCGAGAGGTAAGGCCCCCTCCGGGATAGCGCGACCAAACCATCCTGCCCGTCTGACGAACCCGCGCCTTGCCGGGTCAGGCGGCCGCCCCATCGGCGCCCGAATCCCTGAACCCGCCCGCCCGCTCACACCGGGATCATCGTCCCCTGCAGCATCGCGACGTGTTTCCGCGTCTCGCCGGTCTCGGCCCAGACATCGGCGGCGACGACGACGATGCGGCGGCCGGCGCGGATCACCCGGCCCTCGGCGCGCAGGCGCTCGCCCAGCGCGGGGGCCATCAGGTTGATCTTCATCTCGACCGTCATCACCTCGACGCCCTCCTCCATCACCGTCAGCGCCGCGTACCCCGCCGCCGAATCGCCGATCGAGAAGGCCAGCCCCGCATGTCCCGCCCCCTGCTGTTGCAGCACCGTGGGCAGGATCGGCGCGACGATCACCACCCGGCCCGATTCCACGCTGTCGAGGGTCGCCCCCAGCGTCTGCATCATCGTCTGGCGCCCGAAACTGTCGCGGATGCGGCTGTCGATCTCCATTCCTTCCCCCCTCGTCTGGCTAGCTTTCGAACAAACCCGGCTGCGCGGGCGGCGCCGGGGCGTCCAGCCCCAGATGCCGCCAGCCCTTGCTGGCCAGCATCCGGCCGCGCGGTGTGCGGGCGATCAGGCCCTGTTGCAGCAGATAGGGCTCGATCACCTCTTCGATGGCGTCGCGGCTTTCCGACAGCGCCGCCGACAGCGTCTCGACCCCGACCGGGCCGCCGCCGTAATTCTCGGCGATCAGCGTCAGATAGCGGCGGTCGGCCCCGTCGAGGCCCAGATCGTCCACCCCCAGCCGAGTCAGCGCGCTGTCGGCGATGGCCCGCGTCAGCCGCCCGTCGCCCTCGACCAGCGCGAAATCGGCCACGCGGCGCAGCAGCCGGCCGGCGATGCGGGGGGTGCCACGGGCGCGACGGGCGATCTCCAGCGTGCCTTCGGGATCGGCGCCCATGCCCATCAGCCGCGCCCCGCGCTGCACGATCAGGTCGAGTTCCGGGATCGTATAGAAATGCAGCCGCGTCGGGATGCCGAAGCGGTCGCGCAGCGGCGTCGTCAACAGACCAAGGCGGGTCGTCGCGCCAACCAGCGTGAAGGGCTGCAGCTCGATCCGGACGGTGCGGGCGGCGGGGCCCTCGCCGATCATCAGGTCCAGCTCGTAATCCTCCATCGCGGGATAGAGCACCTCTTCCACGGCCGGGTTCATGCGGTGGATCTCGTCGATGAACAGCACGTCTCGGGCTTCCAGATTGGTCAGGATCGCGGCCAGATCCCCCGCCCGCGCCAGCACCGGTCCCGAGGTCATCTTGAAGCTGACGCCCAGTTCGCGCGCCATGATCTGCGCCAGCGTGGTCTTGCCGAGGCCGGGCGGGCCGTGAAACAGCGTGTGGTCCATCGCCTCGCCCCGGCGGCGGGC
Source organism: Paracoccus jeotgali (assembly GCF_002865605.1). NCBI lineage: Bacteria > Pseudomonadati > Pseudomonadota > Alphaproteobacteria > Rhodobacterales > Paracoccaceae > Paracoccus > Paracoccus jeotgali. Next base: position 3,083,017 of record NZ_CP025583.1, on the reverse strand, counting down.
GCTTTCGATGAAGACGGCGAGGTTGGCGCGCGCCTCGGCCTGGCCCACGAACTCGCGCAGTGCCTGCGGGCGCAGGGCGCGGCCGGGCTCGTCCTCGGGCAGCGGTTCGGGGCGCAGCGTCGGGTCAGGGTTGTCCATGCAGGTCCAATGCGTCAAGCGCCGCCAGCCGCGCCTCGGTCGGCGGGTGGGTGCGGAACAGGCTGTCCATGCGCAGGCCGGACAGCGGGTTGATGATGAACATCGCGGCCGAGGCCGGGTTGCGCTCGGCCGGTTCGTTCACGACCCGCCCGGCGGCGGCAGAGATCTTGCGCAGCGCGTTCGACAGCCCGCGCGTCTGGCCCGCGATCCGGGCCCCCTGCGCATCGGCGTGGAACTCTCGCGCCCGCGACACCGCCATCTGCAGCATCCCGGCGGCAAGCGGGGCGAGGATCATCATCAGCAGGCTGCCCAGCAACCCGCCGCGCTCGTTCCGGTTGCCCATGAACAGCGCCCAGTTGCCCAGCATGGCGATCGCCCCGGCGAGGGTGGCCGCGACCGTCATGGTCAGCGTGTCGCGGTTGCGGATATGGGCCAGCTCATGCGCGATGACGCCGGCCAGTTCCTCGCGGTTCAAAAGCCGCAGCAGCCCGGTGGTGACCGCGACGGCAGCATTCTGCGGGTTGCGGCCGGTGGCGAAGGCGTTGGGCTGGTCCTGCTGCATGATATAGACCGCCGGCATCGGCAGCCCGGCGCGGTCCGCCAGCCCCGCAACCAGCGCCAGCAGGTCGGGCGCGGTCTCGGCGGTGACCGGGATCGCCTGTTGCTGGCGCAGCATCGCCTTGTCGCTGTTCCACCACGCCCAGATATTGCCGACGCCGGCAAAGACCAGCGCCATGATCGCCCCGCCGCGCCCGCCGATCAGCCCGCCAAGCGCCATCAGCAGCGCCGTCATCGCCGCCATCAGGATGAAGGTGCGCAGGTTTCCGGGCATCGGCGTCTACTCCTTGGGGGCCAGTGATCGCAGCGCGACGCGGATCAGCGCGGCCGTGGCGGCATCGGGATGGGCCTGCGCGGCAGCGGCGACCGCGCCGGCGGCTTCGGACGGGTTATACCCCAGATTGGTCAGTGCCGACAGCGCCTCGGACTGGGTCGCGGCGCTGCTGGAAAGGGGCGCGGCGCGGGGCGCGGGGGCGGCCGGCAGATCGGGGGCACCGGCCTCGGTGGGCTCGATCAGCGCGGCGCCGGCATCGACGGTCAGCGCGCCGCCCATCGCCATGACCGAGGGCGCCTTGTCCTTCAGCTCCAGCACCACCCGCTGCGCCAGCTTGGGCCCGATCCCCGGCGCCTTTCGCACCGCGGCCCAGTCGCCCAGCGTGATCGCGCGGGCCAGCCCCTCGGCCCCCAGCGTGCCCAGCAGCGCCAGCGACGCCTTGGCCCCGATCCCCTGAACCGAGGTCAGCAGCCGGTGCCATTCCTTTTCCAGCAGCGAGGTGAACCCGAACAGCTGCAGCAGATCCTCGCGCACCAGAAGCTCGGTATACAGCGCGGCGGCCTGCCCGACCGGGGGCAGGCTGGCGGCGGTGCGCTCGCTGATATGGACCAGGTAGCCCACGCCGCGCACGTCGATCAGCACATGATCGGGCGCGCGGTGCAGGATCACGCCTGCGATGCGGCCGATCATGCCCGCACCTTGATGCGGATGGCGCGCGATTGCAGGTGATGGGCGTGGCAGATGGCAATGGCCAGCGCGTCGGCGGCGTCCGGCCCGCCGAAACAGACGCCGGGAAGCTGGTGGCGGACCATGTGCTGCACCTGTTCCTTGGCCGCATGGCCGACGCCGACCACGGCCTTCTTGACCGCGTTGGGGGCGTATTCCCCGATCTCGAGCCCAGCCTCGGCCGGGGCCAGCAGGGCGATGCCGCGCGCCTGCCCCAGTTTCAGCGTGCCGGCGGCGTCCTTGTTGACAAAGGTCTGTTCGACCGCCGCCACCGTCGGCGCGTGTGTCACGATCACCGCGCAGAGGCCCTGATACAGCCGCAGCAGCCGCCCGCCCAAGGGTCCGGTCCCCGACCGCACCGTGCCGTTCGCGATATGCCGCAGCCGTGGGCCGTCGATTTCGATGACCCCCCAGCCCATGTTCTGCAACCCCGGATCGATGCCCAGAACCCTCATGCCCTGCCCTTTGCCTTTTGTTTTGGCGACGCTAGCACGAAGCGCGAACATCGGGAAAGGGGTCGTTTTCGCGGCGCGGCGTTGCTTGACTCCCGCGCGCCCATCCCCGACACAACTCCAAGTCTGACGGTGGAGGACCGATGTCGCCAGCCTTGATCGCCGCGCTGCCGTTTCTGGGCGCATTGCTGCCCGGGCTGCTGATCCGTTCGGGGCGCAATGTCGCGGCGACGTCCTGCGGGACGCTGACCTTGCTGGCGCTGATCGGGCTGTGCCTGCACATCCCCGGCGTGCTGGATGGCGACACCATCACCGCGCATTATTCCTGGATCCCGCGGCTTGGGCTGGACATCAGCTTTCGCATCGACGGGCTGGCGCTGCTGTTTGCCATGCTGATCCTGGGCATCGGTCTGCTGATCATCATCTATGCCCGCTATTACCTCGACCGGGAAGACCCGGTGGGCCAGTTCCTGACCTATCTGATGCTGTTCCAGGGCGCGATGGTGGGCATCGTGCTGTCCGACAACATCCTGCTTTTGCTGATCTTCTGGGAGCTGACCTCGCTGTCGTCATTCCTGCTGATCGGCTATTGGAAGCACCTCCCCGATGGCCGTCAGGGGGCGCGCATGGCGCTGACGGTGACGGCGATGGGGGGGCTGGCGATGATCGGGGGGATGCTGATCCTTGGCCAGATCGCCGGCAGCTACCGGATCAGCGAGATCCTGGCGGCGCGCGATCTGGTGCAGGCCTCGCCGTTGTATCTGCCGGCGCTGCTGCTGATCCTGACCGGGGCCTTTACCAAATCGGCGCAGTTCCCGTTCCATTTCTGGCTGCCGCATGCGATGGCCGCGCCGACGCCGGTCTCGGCCTATCTGCACTCGGCCACGATGGTCAAGGCGGGGCTGTTCCTGATGGCGCGGCTGTGGCCGGTGCTGGCCGGCACGACCGAGTGGTTCCACATCGTCGCCACCACCGGGCTGGCGACCATGCTGATCGGCGCGGTGATCGCGCTGTTCAAGGACGACCTCAAGGCGCTGCTGGCTTTCTCGACCGTCAGCCATCTGGGCATGATCACCATGCTGCTGGGTCTGGGCACCAAGGCCGGGGCCATTGCGGCGGTGTTCCACATCATCAACCACGCTACCTTCAAGGCGTCACTGTTCATGATCGCGGGCATCATCGACCACGGCACCGGCACCCGCTCGATCCGGCTGTTGGGCGGGCTGCGGGCGCTGATGCCCGCGACCTTCCTGATCGGCACGCTGGCGGCGCTGTCCATGGCCGGCATCCCGCCGCTGAACGGGTTTCTGTCGAAAGAGATGATGCTGCAAGAGGCCGCCGGCACCCAGTGGTTCGGCACCGACAACCTGTTCTTCCTGATCGCGGGCTTTGCCTCGATCTTTTCGGTGGCCTATTCGCTGCGCTTCATCTGGCAGGTCTATATGGGCCCGACGCGCGAAACCTATCCCGAGACCCCGCACGAGGCCGGGCCGGGGCTGCTGTTCGGACCCGCCGTGCTGGTGGCGCTGGTGGTGCTGATCGGGCTGATGCCGATGACCATGGTCGGCTGGCTGGTCCGCGCCTCGGCCGATGCGGTGACGGGGATGCCGACCGATCCGCATATCCAGATGTGGCACGGGGTCAATCCGGCGCTGATCGCCTCGATCGTGGCGGTCACGGTGGGGGCGCTGCTGGTGGCGATCCACGCGCCGCTGCAACGCGCCTGGGACGCGGCGCCCCGGCCCGAGGCGAAGGTCATCTTCGACTGGCTGGTGGGCCACGCGGTGTCGATCGCGCAGACGCTGGATACAGCGCTGCATGACGGCCGGCTGGCGCGCGGCGCGGCGATGATGTCGGTCACCGCCGTCGCGGCCGGCGGGCTGGCCTGGATCACCGGGATCGCCCCGCCCCACAGCCGCCCCATGCTGCCGATTTCGACCGTGCCCTTCATCGGCTTCGTGCTGCTGATCGTGGCCACCGGCTGCGTCGTGGCCTTCCACCGCAACCGCATCCTCGCGCTGGTGCTGATCGGCATTGTCGGGCTGATCGTGTCCTGCGCCTTTGTCTATATCTCGGCCCCCGATCTGGCCCTGACCCAGATCTCGGTCGAGGTGGTGACGGTGATGCTGATGCTGCTGGCGCTGAACTTCCTGCCCAAACGCACCTGGGTCGAGACCGGCGCCGTCCGGCGCGGCGCCGATGCGCTGATCGCGGCAATGGTCGGGCTGGGCATGGCGGGGCTGTCCTATGTCATCCTGCGCAGCGATTTCGACCTCGGCACGATTTCGGACTATCTGCTGGCCAACAGCTATACCCAGGGCGGCGGGACCAATGTGGTCAACGTGATCCTGGTCGACTTCCGGGGCTATGATACCTTTGGCGAGATCACCGTTCTGGGCATCGCCGCGCTGGTCATCTTTGCCATGACCGAGACGCTGCTGACCGGCAGTTCCGCCCGCCGGCTGACCAACTGGCGCCACGACCAGCGTCGCGCCGGCGACCGCCATCCGCTGATGCTGGTGGTGGCGACGCGGCTGATCCTGCCGATCTCGCTGACCGTGGGGCTGTTCATCTTCCTGCGCGGGCATAACGAGCCGGGCGGCGGCTTCATCGCCGGGCTGATCGTCGCCATCGCGCTGCTGATGCAATACATGGCCTCGGGCTTTGCCTGGGCGCAGGAACGCCAGCGGGTGCCCTTCCACGCGCTGATCGGCGCGGGCGTGCTGGTCGCGGCGGCGACGGGGGTGGGCGCGTGGCTGTTCGGGCTGCCCTTCCTGACCTCGACCTATGGCTATGTGAAGCTGCCGCTGATCGAAAAGTTCGAGCTGGCGACCGCCATGGCCTTTGATCTGGGGGTCTTCCTGTGCGTGCTGGGCGCGGTGATGCTGGCGCTGAACTCGCTGTCGCGGATCGCGCGCCGGACAGGGGCGCCGGTCAATATCGAACCGATGGACGTCGATCCGTCCCGAACCGTGACAGAGGCGCAGTGATGGAAGCTCTTGTTGCAATCGCCATCGGAGCGCTGAGCGCCTCTGGCATCTATCTGGTGCTGCGGCTGCGGACGTTCCCGGTCATCATCGGCATGACCATGCTGTCCTATGCGATCAACCTGTTCGTCGCCGTGTCGGGCCGGCTGGCCATCGACAAGCCGCCGATCCTGCAGGCCAATGGCGACATCTCGCCCATGCTCTATACCGACCCGCTGCCGCAGGCGCTGACTCTGACGGCGATCGTGATCTCGTTCGGGATGACGGCGGTCGTGGTGCTGCTGTCGCTGGGGGCGTTTCTGGAAGGCGGGGACGATTACATCGACATGCCCGAAGGCGACCGCCACGAGAACGGGAAGCGCAGATGAGCCATTTCATCATCGCCCCCGTCGTCCTGCCCGCCATGATGGGCGGCCTGATCATCCTGTGGATGCGTCACGACCTGCTGCTGCAGCGCGTCTTTTCGACCGCAGGCACGGCGGTTTTGCTGTGCGTGTCGCTGTATCTGGCGCTGCATGCCAGCGGCGGCGAGATCTTTGTCTATCGCCTGGGCAACTGGCCCGCGCCCTTTGGCATCGTGCTGATGCTGGACCGGCTGGCGGCGCTGATGCTGGTGCTGACCTCGTTTCTGGCGCTGTCGGTGCAGCTTTACGCCATCGGCTCGGGCTGGGACCGCAAGGGCTGGCACTTCCATGCGCTGTGGCAGTTCCAGCTGATGGGGCTGATGGGCGCCTTCCTGACCGGCGACGCCTTCAACCTGTTCGTCTTTTTCGAGGTGCTGCTGATCGCCTCATACGGGCTGATGATCCATGGCGGCGGCGGGCTGCGGCTGCGCGCGGGCGTGCAATATGTGGTCATCAACCTGATGGGCTCGGCGCTGTTTCTGGCCGCCTTGGGGACGCTCTATGCCGTCACCGGGACGCTGAACATGGCCGACATGGCGCTGCGCGTGGCCGAGATCCCGCCCGAGGATACCGCGCTGGTGCGGACCGGCGCCGTGCTGCTGATGCTGGTCTTCGCCATCAAGGCGGCGCTGGTGCCGCTGCATTTCTGGCTGCCCTCGACCTATGGCAACGCACCCGGCCCGGTGGCGGCGCTGTTCGCGATCATGTCCAAGGTCGGCGTCTATGCGATCATCCGCTTTTATACGCTGATCTTCCCGGCTGAATCGGTGATCGGCAGCATCGTGGCCGACATGCTGCTGCCGGCGGCGCTGGTGACGCTGGTCGTGGGCCAGATCGGGATTCTGGGCGGGCGGCATCTGGGACGGGTGGCGGCGATGGCGGCGATTGCGTCCATCGGGACGCTGATCGTCGCGGTGTCGATGTTCACGCCCGAGGGGATCTCGGCCGCGCTTTACTATCTGATGCACTCGACCCTGTCGGCAGGGGCGCTGTTTCTGATCAGCGACATGGTCGCGCAGCGGCGCGGCGGGAACCTGTGGCTGTCGGTGCGCCCGCGCATCGCCGATAGCGGGCTGATCGCGGCGATGTTCTTTGCCGCGACGGTGGCCGTGGCCGGGATGCCGCCGCTGTCGGGCTTTCTCGGCAAGCTGCTGGTGCTGGACGCGACGCGGGCCGATCCGTGGTGGGTGGGCATCTGGGCCACCATCCTGATCACCTCGCTGTTCGCCATCCTGGGCTTCGCCCGCGCCGGTTCGACCCTGTTCTGGAAGCCCTTCCAGTTGCAGCAAGAGGCCCGGCACCACTCCGACCACCACGGGCGCGAACATAACGGCCCGATCCTGCCCAAACTGGAACCGGACGAGCAGATTCAGGACATCGGCGACGCGGTGTCCCCGGCGCTGGGTTTCGCCGCGACCGGGCTGCTGCTGGCCGGGCTGGTGGCGCTGACCCTGCTGGCCGCGCCCGCGCTGCGCATGACCGAGGCGATTGCCGACCAGCTGTTCGACCCCGGCCCCTATTTTCAGTCGGTGCTGGTCCATCAGGAAGGAGCGCGGCCATGAAACGCCTGTTGCCCCATGCCGTGCTGTCGCTGCTGCTGGTCGTGGTCTGGCTGCTGCTGGTCAATGATTTCCGCTGGGGCTCGCTGGTCTTTGCCATCATCATCGCCGTGGCCCTGCCGCTGCTGATCGCGCCCTATTGGCCGGCCGACACCGCACTGCGCCGGCCCTGGCGCTATTTCAGCTATTTCCTGCTGGTGCTGTGGGACATCATCGGCGCCAATATCGACGTCGCCAAGATCGTGCTGTTCAAGCCCAACTCGCAACTGCAGCCCGCCTGGATCGCCGTCCCGCTGGAACTGCGCTCGCCCGAGGCGATCACCGTGCTGGCCGGGACCATCACCCTGACCCCCGGCACCGTCAGCTGCGACCTGTCCGAGGACGGCCACGCCCTGCTCGTCCATTGCCTGCACGCGCCCGACCCCGACAGCGTCGTGCGCGAGATAAAGTCACGCTATGAATCCCGCCTGAAGGAGATTTTTGCATGATCGATTATGCACTCGTCTTTGCCTTCAGCTGCTTTGGCATCGCGCTGCTGTTCAACCTGTATCGCGTGGTCTTCGCGCCCGGCGTCACCGACCGCATCCTCGCGCTGGACACCATGACCATCAACATGCTGGCGGTGCTGGCGCTTTACGGCGTGATGGAGGGCACGACCATGTATTTCGAGGCCTCGCTGCTGTTCGCCATGATGGGCTTCGTCTCGACCGTCGCCTATGCCAAGTTCATCCTGCGCGGCGACATCATCGAATAGGGGGCGCTCATGGAACTGCTGGTCGAAATCCTCATCTCGGCGTTGCTGGTCATCAGCGGGTTCTTCGGCTTCGTCGGCTCTTACGGGCTGGTCAAGCTGCCCGAGCCGATGACCCGCCTGCACGCGCCCACGAAATCCGCCACGCTGGGGGTGGGCGGGGTGCTGCTGGCCTCGATGCTGTATAACGGCTATTTCCGCGACGGGCTCAGCTATCACGAGCTGCTGATCACGCTGTTCATCTTCCTGACCTCGCCGCTGACCGGGCTGATGATCGCCAAGACCAACATCCATCTGTATTGGCGTCCCGAGGATCTGCCCCCGACCGGCACCGGCGCGCCCTGGGCCACGCTGTCGGACGCGCCCAGCCTGATGGATGACGGCGCCGACCACCGGCTGCTAAGCGACGGCGACTGAACCCGGCGGGAAAAAACCGCGCTGCCCGTATAAGGCCGCGCGGTTCTTCGCGTGCGATCGGCGGATCAGATCAGACCGGCATGACGCATGGCGTCGTCGATGCGGATCTTGGTCGCCTGCGTCAGCCCCAGCAGCGGCAGGCGCACGCGCTCGGTCCCGATGCCCAGCTTGGTCAGCGCGTATTTCGCCGCCACCAGCCCCGGCTCGATGAACAGCGCGATGTGCAGCGGCATCAGCTTGCCCTGCAACTCCAGCGCCTTGCCCCATTCGCCGTCCAGCATCGCCTGCTGGAAATCCGCGCACAGCTTGGGCGCCACATTCGCGGTCACGCTGATGCAGCCGACCCCGCCATGGGCGTTGAAGCCAAGCGCGGTCGCGTCCTCGCCCGAAAGCTGGATGAAATCCTCGCCGCAGGTCATGCGCTGCTCGCTCACCCGCTCCAACCGGCCGGTCGCGTCCTTGACGCCGGCGATGCGCGGCAGCTGCGCCAGCTCGCCCATGGTGGCGGGGGTCATGTCCACGACCGAGCGGCCGGGGATGTTGTAGATGATGATCGGCAGCGTCGTCGCGTCGTGGATGGCGGTGAAATGCGCCACCAGCCCGGCCTGCGTGGGCTTGTTGTAATAGGGCGTGACAATCAGCAACCCATCGGCGCCCGCGGTCTGCGCGTGCTGCGACAGCCCGATCGCCTCGCGGGTCGAGTTCGACCCCGCCCCCGCGATCACCGGCACCCGGCCATCGGCGGCGGCGACCACCTGGCGGACGACGGCGCGGTCTTCCTCATGGCTCAGTGTCGGGGATTCGCCGGTCGTGCCGCAGGGCACCAGCCCGTGACTGCCCTGATCGATCTGCCATTCGACAAAGGTTTTCAGCGTGTCCAGGTCAAGTTCTCCCTCGGGCGTGAACGGGGTGACGAGGGCCGGCATCGAGCCTTTGAACATGAGAGGTTCCTGTCGCGGAAGATTGCAAAACTGGGCGGACACTAGCCCCGGCAGGCCGATTTGCCAAGGATGTGTCTTGCAGGTGGCAAGGCCCCGCCGCAGACTGGCGCGATGATGACACGGATGCAGAAACTGATGCTGGCCGGGCTGATCGCGCTGGCCGGCTGGCAGGCCCCGGCGCGGGCGGAATCGCTGACCGACGTTGCCGCCGCCCTTGACGCGGCGGGCGCGGGCAACTGGGACGCCGCGCGCGCGGCGGCGGCGCGGTCCGGGCCGCTGGCGGAGCAGATGGTGGCGTGGCACGCGCTGCGGGCCGGTCAGGGCGAGTTTGCGGATTATCTGGCCTTTCTCCGCGATCACGGCGACTGGCCCGGCCTCGATCTGCTGATGCTGCAGGCCGAGGCCAGGCTGCCCGCAGCACCCCGGCACGAGGATGTGCGCGCGCTGTTCGCGGGCCGCCTGCCGCAGACCGCGCGCGGGGCAACGGCGCTGATCGCGGCGCTCGGTGACGACCTCCCCGCCGCCCGGGCCGAGGCCAACCGCGCCTGGACCACGCTCAAGATGACGCCGGACGAGGAAACCGCCTTTCTGACCGCCCATCGCGCGCTGATCGACGACGCCGACAGCCGCATCTTTGCGCTGCTGGATCAGGGAGAGTGGCAGGCCGCGCAATCCGCCCTGCCCCGGATCAGCGCCGAGGCGCGGCCGCTGGCGCAGGCCCGCATCGCCACGCAAGCGCGGCAGAGCGGCGCCGACGCGCTGATCCTTTCCCTGCCGCAGCCCGCCCGCGACGATCCCGGCCTTGCCATGGACCGCTTCCGCTGGCGCATGCAGGCCAAGCGGCACGATCTGGCGCAAGAGCTGATGCTGGCGCAATCCACCTCGGCCGAAACGCTGCGCCGGCCCGAGATCTGGGCCGGGGCGCGGCGCGACTATGCCCGCGCCAGCCTGCGCGACGGCGACTGGGCCGCGGCCGAGGCCATCGCCGCGCCCCATCACCTGCCGCCCGGCAGCGAGGCTTTTGCCGATCTGGAGTTCCTCGCCGGCTATGCCGCCCTGCGCGGCGGTGCGCCCGACCGCGCGCTGCGTCATTTCACCCATCTCGCCGATGGCAGCACCGGCGTCGTGTCGCAATCGCGCGCGCTGTACTGGCAGGGCCGGGCGCATGACGCGGCGGGCGACCTTGATGCCGCGATGGCGGCCTATCAGGCGGCGGCGGGGATGCAGTCCAGCTATTACGGCCAGTTGGCCGCCGAACGCATCGGCGCACCCCCCGACCCCGACCTGTCGATCCCCGGCCGGGCCGAGGCCGCGCTGCCGCAATGGCGCCACGCCGATCTGCGCGAGAACACCGTCTTTCAGGCCGGGGTCTGGGCCTTTGCCGCCGGTCAGCCCGATCTGGGGCAGCGGTTTTTCCTGCATCTGTCCGAAACCGCCCCGCCCGAGGATATCGGCCGCATGGCGCGGCTGACACTCGAGATGCACTATCCCTGGCACGCGCTGCGCCTCGCCAAGCGCGCGGCCGGGCGCGGCGTGGTCTATCCCGCCGCCTATTTCCCGCTGACCGGGCTCGAGGTCGAGGGGCTGGACCTGCCGCCGGAACTGGTCATGGCCATCTCGCGTCAGGAATCCGAGTTCAATCACGGTGTCTCGTCCCATGCCGGGGCCTTGGGGCTGATGCAGCTCATGCCCGGCACGGCCGAGCAGATGGCCCGCAAGCTGGGCGTGGATTACGACCGCGCGCGGCTGACGCGCGACGCGCTGTATAATGCGCGGCTGGGCACGGCCTATCTGACGACGCTGCGCGACCGCTTCGGCCCGTCCTCGGCACTGGTCGCGGCGGGCTACAATGCCGGGCCGGGACGCTCGCGGCAGTGGACCGAGCGGTTCGGCGACATTCGCGGCGGCGCCGATCCGGTGGACTGGGTCGAGATGATCCCCTTTGACGAGACCCGCAACTATGTCATGCGCGTGACCGAGGCGCTGCCGGTCTATCGCGCCCGCATCACCGGCGCCCCCGTCGCGCCCACGCCGACGCGCGACCTGACCGGCGACGGCTTCATCCCGCCGCCGCCAAAGCCGGTGCAGACGCTGAAAGAGGTGCTGACCCGCTCGCTGATCCCGCCGCGCCCCGGCACCCCGCTCTCTGCCGCCGCCGCCCGCTTTACCGAGCCCGGCGAGGCGCCGCCAACGCGTCCCACCCCGCGTCCGGGCACGGTCGCGATGGGGGCAGAAGCGGAGGGCGCAGAGCCAGAGGCCGCCGGGGCGGCGGGGACTCGTGAGGCTGACGCGGGTGAGGAAACGCTCGCGCCTGACGCGGAGGCAAGTGGCGCAGCCGTGCCGCAGGATGTGGAGGCGGAGTCGCCGAGACCGAACGGCATGGAGGCAGAGGCAGGGCCGGACAGCGATCTGACCGGCGCAGCAGGATCGGACTCGCTCGGCACCGACACGTCAGAGCGGGACCGCAGCGGAACGGACGCAGCGACAGATGAACCCTCGGCCACAGATGCAGCGACATTGCCAGAGGCGGCTTTGACCCCTGCCCCGGACCTCCCGGACACCCTGTAGAACCACCTACGCCAGCCGACCCCGGCTCATATGTCGCTTGCCGGCATGGCCAGGTGTGCGGGTGACCTCGAAGCCGGCAGCCTGAAGGGCGCGGCGGACATGGCCGGCGGCGGTATAGGTGGCGAAGGTGCCGCCCGGCGCGGTGTGGCGGGCGACCTCGGCCATCAGGCCCTCGCCCCACAGTTCCGGGTTCCGGGCCGGGGCGAAGCCGTCCAGAAACCACGCATCCGCCCGGCCCTGCCATGCCGGCAGGGTGTCGCGGGCGTCACCGATGATCACCTCGGCCTCGACCGAACCGACGCGAAAGCGGCGGGCCGGATAGCCCGCGCGCAGGGCGGCGCTGGCCTCGGCCAGTTCGGGGAAGGCGTCATGGGCCTGCGCAAGCTGGGCTTGCGACATCGGAAACGCCTCGAAACTGGTGAAGCGGATCGGCGCGCGGGCGACCTGCGCCAAGGCCAGCAGGTTCAGCCCGGTGCCAAATCCCAGCTCGGCGACATGAAAGCCGGGACGCAGCCGGGCGGGCAGATCGTTGCCGGCCAGAAACACATGCCCCGCCTCGGCCAGCCCGCCGGCGAGGCTGAAATACGGATCGTCGAAACGGGTCGAGACGGGGATGCCTCCGTCCCGCCAATTCAGCTGCGGTGTCTGGTCCTGCTCGGTCATGCGGTCTAACTGGTCCCCTTGCGGCAGCAGTGGCGAAAGGGGCGGCGAATGACAAGCATCACGGTAATCGGCGCCGGCATCTTCGGGCTGGCGGCGGGATATGAGATCGCGCGGCGGGGCCACCCGGTCCAAGTGATCGAGGCGCGCGGGATCGGCGCCGGATCGTCGGGCGGCACGGTCGGGGCGCTGGCGCCCCATGCGCCGGATAGCTGGAACCGCAAGAAGCAGGTGCAGCTCGACAGCCTGCTGGCGGCGCGAGGGTTCTGGGACGGCGTCGCCCAGACCGGCGGCTGCGACCCCGGCTATGCCCGCCAGGGCCGCGTGCAGGCGGTGGCGCGTGGCGATCTGGACCGGCTGCGCCAGCGGATCGAGGGGGCCGCCCGCAACTGGCAGGGGCAGGCGCGGATGTGGCTGACCCAGACCCGACCGGGCGGCGATCTGGTGCCGGACAGCCCCGATGGCTGGTGGCTGCAGGACGATCTGTCGGCCCGCCTCTCGCCCCGGCTGGCCTGTCAGGCGCTGGCCGCCGCGATCCGCGCGCAGGGCGGCGAGATCATCTGCGGTAAGGCCGCGCACCCCGATGACGTCCCCGCCCCCACGATCTGGGCCACCGGTGCCGAGGGGCTGGCGATGCTGGGCAACGATCTTGGCCGCAAGCAGGGTCAGGGGGTCAAGGGCCAAAGCGCCAGCCTTGGCTTCGCCGCGCCCGACGCGCCGCAGGTCTATGCCGAGGGGCTGCATGTCGTGCCGCATGCCGACGGGACGGTGGGCGTCGGCTCGACCTCCGAGAACGAATACACCCATGACCACGTCGACGCGCAGCTTGACGACGTGATCGCCCGCGCCCGCGCGACCTGTCCGGCATTGGCCGATGCGCCGGTGCTGGAACGCTGGGCGGGAATCCGGCCCCGTGCCCGCTCGCGCGCGCCGCTGCTGGGGCCGTGGCCGGGGCGCGCGGGGCAGTTCGTGCTGAATGGCGGCTTCAAGATCGGCTTCGGCATGGCCCCGGTGCTGGCCGGGATGATCGCCGATCTCGCCATCGACGGGCAGGACCGCATCCCGCCCGAGTTCCGCAGCTAGGGCAGCGGCGACACGCCGATCAGCGGCGGGTGCAGATGCAGCAGCGCCGCCCAGATCAGCACCCCACCCCCAGCCGCAGCCAGGGCAGCGGCCCGCGCGGCCGCCAGCGCCCATCCAGCAGCGCCGCCCCCGGCCAGACCGAGCTATGCGCCGCCAGCCGCGCGAAATCGGGCAGGTTGCGCCGCGCCCGCCCCTCGGCCGCCCAGATCCCGGTCAGCGCGAACAGGAACAGCAACCCGAACAGGATCACATGGGCCAGATCGCCATTGGCCAGCAGATGCGCCCCCGCCCACAGCGCGAAGGCCCACATCAGCGGATGCCGCGTCAGCCCGATGATGCCCGGCCGCTCGGGGTCGAAGCCCTGCGCCTTGCCACCGAACGAGAACGGGTTCGGCGCCCCGATCGCCAGCGTCGTCAGCAGCACCGCCGCCGGCACCGCCAGATTGGCCAGCCAGCGCTGCCACTCGGCCTGCGGCCAGATCTCGACATAGGGCGCGCGGCCCGACGCCATCAGCAGCCACCACAGCAACCCCAGCGACAGCGCGCTGAAGGCGGCGATATAGCCGCCCCGGCCGAGGGCCGCGATGAGCCCCGATTTCAGCCTTGGTTGCATGGGGATGACATGCGCCGCCATGAAGGCCGCGAAGGCGATGATGAACTCGGCCCAACCCGACATGAGAGCCCCTTCTTGTGGTCGCGCGCGTGGCGTGGTCTGTTACGGGTCCGAGACCTAATCCCATCGCCAGCCGGATGCCAGTATCATGACCCCCACCATCATCGTCTCTCACGGCCAGCCCTCGGACCCCGGCCCGCAGCAACAGGCGGTCGAGGCACTGGCCGACCGCGTGGCGCAGGTGTCGGGGCGGCAGGTGATCGGGGCGACGCTGGCGCAGCCCGGCGCGCTCGAGGATGCGGTCGCCCGCGCGCCCGATGCGCTGGTCTATCCGATGTTCATGGCGGCCGGCTGGTTCACCGGCACCGAACTGCCCCGCCGTCTGGCCGCCGCCGGGGCCGCAAATGCCCGGATTCACGCGCCTTTCGGGCTTGATCCCACCCTGCCCGCGCTGTGCATGAGCCAGATCGCCGAGGCCGCGGCGGCGCAGGGCTGGCAGACCTCGCAGGCGACGCTGCTGCTGATCGCGCATGGCTCGCAGCGGGCGCGCGGCTCGGCCAAGGGGACCGAGGCGATGGCCGAATTGCTGCGGCTGCGGCTGGGCAAGGTCGTGACCGGCTATATCGAGGAAGCGCCCTTCCTGACCGACGCCGCCCGCGACATCGGGCCGCAGGCGATCGCGCTGCCCTTCTTCGCCACGCAGGCCGAACATGTGCTGGAAGACATCCCGCAGGGGCTGGCCGAAGCGGGCTTTGACGGGCCCTGCCTGCCGCCCATCGGGCTGGCCGACGGCGTGCCCGCGCTGATCGCTGCGGCGATCAACCGCGCCGAGGCCGTGATTGCGTCGGGCCAGCCGCCGAATTAGTGTCCGCGCCAGCGACAGACCGGCGATCACGAAAGGACGATTCCGATGACTCAGCGACTGCATCTGGTATTTGGCGGCGAGTTGACCGACATCGAAGGCACCGAATTCCGCGACACCTCGAAAATCGACGTGGTCGGCGTGTTCCCCGACTTTGCCTCGGCCCATGCGGCGTGGAAGGGCGCGGCGCAGCGCACCGTGGACAGCGCGCAGACCCGCTATTTCATCGCCCACCTGCACCGCCTGATGGATGAGGGGCGCGAGACCAGCCCCACCGCCGAACTGGGCATCTAGGCGTGACGCAGGCGTCCGGCCCAAGCCCTGCGGGGTGGTGGCAGCGCCTGCTGGACGCG
Source organism: Paracoccus jeotgali (assembly GCF_002865605.1). Taxonomy (NCBI): domain Bacteria; kingdom Pseudomonadati; phylum Pseudomonadota; class Alphaproteobacteria; order Rhodobacterales; family Paracoccaceae; genus Paracoccus; species Paracoccus jeotgali. Next base: position 3,067,671 of record NZ_CP025583.1, on the reverse strand, counting down.
CCCGCCGCGGCGCGCCCCCCTGCCGCGCCCCGGATGCCGCTGCCTTCGGGCGACGGGCCGCTGGTCTGGCTGCGGCTGGGGACCGAGATTCCCGAGGGGCGCGACGCCGCCCTGCCCGCCACCGTCAAGCATCTGCTGATGCAGTTGCGGCGGCGCGGCTTGCAGATCGCCGTCAGCCGCGCCCAAGGCCCGCCGCCCGACCTGTCGACGCGCGGCATCTCGGCCGTGCCCGACAACGCCCAGACCGGCCCGCTGGCCGAGGCGCAGCTGGACGCGATGAACCCGCAGGCGCTGCTGCTGATCGGCGCTGACCTGCCCCGCCCGCTGATCGAGGCCGCGCTGGCCCGCGACCTGCCGGTGATCCTGGCCGAGACGCGGCTGCAACCCCCGCGCCGGGGCTGGGGCTTTTCCGCCCTGGGCATCGGGCGGCCCTCGGTCCTGTCGCAACTGACGCTGCTGCTGCTGCCCGACACCGTCAGCCGCAGCGCCGCGCTGGAAATGGGCGCGAGCCCAGAACGGATCGAGGTCACCGGCCCGATCACCCAGATCCGCGAGCCGCTGAAGCATCTGGAAACCGAACGCGCCGCCTTGGCCGAGGCGTTCAAGGGCCGGCAGCTTTGGCTCGCCGTCAGCGTCACCGAGGCCGAGGAGGACGCCGTGATCGAGGCGCAGCTGACCCTGCTGCGCCACAGTCACCGCGCAATGCTGATCGCGCTTCCCGACGATCCCCGCCGCAGCGCCGCCATGGCCGCCCGCATGGCCGAGGCCGGGCTGACCGTGGCGCAGCGCAGCCTGGACGAAGACCCGGCGGATGAGGTGAATGTCTATCTGGTCGACGATCTGATCGAGCTTGGCTTGTGGTATCGGCTGTCGCCCTCCTGCTTTTTCGGCACCACGCTGGCTGGCCCGACCGAGGCCGCGCGCGACCCGTTCGAGGCCGCGGCCCTTGGTTCGGCCGCGATCCACGGGCCGCATGACGGGCCGTTCGCGGCGGAATGGGGGCAGTTGGACGGGGCCGGGGCCGCGCGGCGGGTCGAGGATGCGGCCGGGCTGGCGCAGGCGGTGGTGGCGATGCTGGCGGCCGATCAGGCGGCGCTGATCGCGGCCAATGCGTGGTCCGTCTCGACCGGCGGCGCGGGGGTGGCGAACCGCATCGCCCATGCCGTCCGCGACACGATTCTGGGGGCCGAGACATGAGCCGCCGCGCCCCCGGCTTCTGGTTCCGGCGCAAGCCCGGCCCGCGCGCCCAGGCGCTGCGGCCGCTGGGGGCGCTATATGCCGCTGCCACCGCGCGGCGGCTGGCGCGCGGGGCCGAGGCCGGGCGGGCGCGGGTCGGCGTGCCGGTGATCTGCGTCGGCAATCTGAACGCAGGCGGCACCGGCAAGACCCCCACCGTGATCGCGCTGGCGCAATATCTGCAGGCCAAGGGGATCGCGCCCCAGATCGTCAGCCGCGGCTATGGCGGCTCGCTGACCGCCCCCACCCGGGTCGATGAACGCCGCCACAGCGCCGCCGAAACCGGCGACGAGCCGCTGCTGATGTCGGCCTTTGCCCCGGTCTGGGTCGCCGATGACCGGCTCGCGGGCGCGCAGGCGGCGGCGGATGACGGGGCGCAGGTGATTCTGCTGGATGACGGGTTCCAGGACCCCGCGCTGGCGCATGATCTGGCGCTGGTCGTGGTGGATGCCGCCAAGGGCTTCGGCAACGGGCTGTGCATCCCGGCCGGCCCCCTGCGCGAGCCGGTCGAGGCGGGGCTGGCGCGGGCGGATGCGGTGATCTCGATCGGCGGGCCGCAGATGCAGGCGCGGTTTCAGCGCGAATGGGGCGCAGCGCTGGACCTGCCGCATCTGCGCGGGGCGCTGAAGCCGCTGCAGACCGGCATCGACTGGCAGGGCCACCGCGTGCTGGCTTTTGCGGGTATCGGCCACCCCGAGAAATTCTTTGCCACGCTGCGCGATCTGGGCGCCGATCTGATCCGGGCCGAGGCGCTGGACGACCACCAGCCCTTCACCCCCGCGATTCTGCAACGCCTGACGACCGAAGCGCGCCTGACCGGCGCCCAGCTTGTGACCACGGAAAAGGACGCGGTGCGCCTGCCCTACGACTTCCGCCGCGAGGTGCTGGCCCTGCCCGTGCGGCTGGCGTTCGAGGACGAGGCGATGCTGGACGCGGTGCTGCAGCCCCTGCTGGCGGGGCTGTCAGCCTAGCCGGTCAGGTCGACGCGGGGTCAAAGGCTTGCTCTGACGGCAGGCCAGCCCTCACCCCTCGCTGCCCTCGCCCGCATCCCCCTGCCCCAGCCGGGGCGAGGCGCGGTCGGTGGCGAGTTCGGCCTCGGAAAACACCACCGGCAGGCGGACGCCGGGGACGCCCTCGGGCGTGATCTGCATCTGGCGCGCGATCACCTGCGGGTCGGCAAAGACGTCCTGCATGTCGTTGATCGGCCCGGCGGGCACGCCCTCCGCTTCGAGCGCGGCCAGCAGATCGTCGCGCTGCATCCCCCGCGTCACCGCCGACAGCGCGGCGGTCAGCGCCTCACGGTTGCGGATGCGGTCGGCATTGGTGGCATAATCGGGTGCCTCGGCCAGCGCCGGCAGGCCCAGAACCTGACACAGCCGGCGGTATTGCGCGTCATTGCCGGTCGCGATGATGATCCAGCCATCGGCGCAGTCGAAGACCGCGTAGGGCACAAGGTTCGGATGCGCGTTGCCCATCCGCACCGGCGCCTGCCCGGTCGCCAGATAGTTCATCGCCTGATTGGCCATGATCGCCACGGCCACATCCATCAGCGCCATGTCGATATGCTGCCCGCGCCCGGTGCGGTGGCGCATCTCGACGGCGGCAAGGATCGCCGTCGCGGCATAGATGCCGGTAAAGATGTCGGTGACGGCCACGCCGACCTTTTGCGGCTGGCCCGAGGGCTCGCCGGTGACGCTCATCAGCCCGGACATGCCCTGGATGATAAAGTCATAGCCCGCGCGATGGGCATAGGGGCCGGTCTGGCCAAAGCCGGTGACGCTGCAATAGATCAGCCGCGGGTTCAGCGCGGACAGGCTGACGAAATCGAGGCCATATTTCGCCAGCCCGCCGACCTTGAAATTCTCGACCAGGATGTCGGCGTCGGCGATCAGGTCGCGGACCTTCTGCTGCCCCTCGGGCGTGCGGAAATCGGCGGTGACCGAGGTCTTGCCGCGATTGGTGCCGTGGAAATAGGCGGCGCTGCGGTCGCCCTCACGCTCGATGAAGGGCGGACCCCAGCGGCGGGTGTCGTCGCCCTCGGGCGCCTCGACCTTGATCACCTCGGCGCCCAGATCGGCGAGGATCTGGCCGGCCCAGGGGCCCGCCAGAATCCGCGCCAGTTCGACCACCTTCAACCCGGCGAGCGGCGTCATCACTGGGCCGCCGGGGCTGCGGCTTCGGCCTCGGCCAGTTTTCCGTCGATCCGCGCCTTGAGCTGGTCCCAGGCCATGTTCTCGACCTGCTCGCCGCCGATCATGAAGGTCGGGGTGGCGTTGATCTTGTCGGCCTCGGCATTCTGCTGGAAGGTCGCGACCAGATTGGCGACCTGCGCCTGATCGTTCCAGCAGGCATCCATCTGGTCGCCGGTCATCCCAACCTTGGCACCGATCTTGCGCAGATTGGCGACCAGATCCTGACTGTTCTGGGCGCCCAGCCAGTCGGACTGCTCCTCCATCAGCAGACCAGCGACGGGATAGAACTTGTCGCTGTCGCAGCGGGCCAGAATCCCGGCCCAGAGGCCCACCTGATCGAAATAGACATCGCGCAGCGCGAAGCGGACCTTGCCGGTGTCGATATATTCGGCCTTCAGCTTGGGCAGGTTCTCTTGATGGAAATTCGCGCAATGCGGGCAGGTATAGCTGGCATATTCATAGATCGTCAGCGGCGCGTCCTCGGCCCCCAGAAACAGGTCGGGCTGGATCTGCGGCTGGGCGGCAGCGGCGTCGGCCGGGGTGTCGGCCGGTTGCGGCGCGGTCTGCGCCGTCACGGGCAGCGCCATTGCGGCGGAAATCAGCGAGACGGACAGGAAGCGGCGGAAATCGAAGCTCATCAAGGGGCCTTTCGGTTGGGTTTGGCCGCGCGGACCAGTTTCAGCGCCGCAAGACGCGCGATGGCGGCCTGCAGTGCGGGATCGTCGATATCGGCGGCGATGCGCGCCGCCTGTTGCTGGATCTGGGCATCGGGGACCGCAGGGGCGGCAGGCTTGGGGGCGGCATCGAACACCGCCTGCCCCTCGGCAAAGCCCGACACGGCAGTCTGGGTCACGGTGATGCGGGCGATGGCGTTATAGCCATAGCAGGCGTTCACCCGTTCGCGCAGGACGGGAAGCTGCATTTCCAGCAGCGGCGCATAAGGACCGGTGGTCAGCAGCGTCAGCGTCGCGCCAAAGCCGCTGCGCGGGTGGCTGACCTTGACCGGACGCGCCTTGGCGGCGATATCCGGGCCGGCGATCTCGGGCCAATGGGTCAGCAGGCGGGCCACGGCAAAGCCCCGCCCCTCGGCGGCGCGGCGGATCTGGCTGGCCAGCAGGCTCGAGGCCTGACGAAAGCCGCGCGATCTGCGGGGGGGCTGTGACATGCGATGCCTCGCGGGTAAGAACGGACCGACTGTATCAAGCTGCGCATCTTATGCCAGTCAGAGGGGGCAAAAAAGCCGTGAACCATGCGTGAAGTCGCCCCCGCCCTGCTGGCCTGGTATGACCGCCACGCCCGCAGCCTGCCCTGGCGGGTGCCGCCGGGGGGCGGGCGGGCCGATCCGTATCGCGTCTGGCTGTCCGAGATCATGCTGCAACAGACCACGGTGGCGGCGGTGCGGGCCTATTTCCTGCGCTTTACCGCGCTGTGGCCGACGGTCGAGGCGCTGGCCGCCGCCGATGACGCGCAGGTGATGGCGGAATGGGCGGGGCTTGGCTATTACGCCCGCGCCCGCAACCTGCTGGCCTGCGCGCGGCAGGTGGTGGCGCAGGGCGGGTTTCCGCAGGACCGGACCGCGCTGATGACCCTGCCGGGGATCGGTCCCTATACCTCGGCCGCGATTGCGGCGATCGCCTTTGACCAGCCCGAGACCGTGGTCGATGGCAATGTCGAACGTGTGGTTGCGCGGCTGTTCGCGGTCGAAACCCCGCTGCCCGCTGCCAAGCCGGAACTGACCCGGCTGGCCGCGACGCTGACGCCGCAGACCCGGCCGGGGGATTTCGCGCAGGCGATGATGGATCTGGGGGCCACGATCTGCACCCCGCGCAACCCGGCCTGCGCGCTGTGTCCGCTGAACGCGATGTGCGCGGCGTTCCGCGCCGGCATCGCGCCCGAACTGCCCCGCCGCAGCCCCAAGCCCGCCAAGCCGCAGCGCATCGGCACCGCCTGGGTGGCGCTGACGCCGGATCTGATCCTGCTGGAGCGGCGCCCGCCCAAGGGGCTGCTGGGCGGCACGCTCGCCTTCCCCTCGACCGGCTGGGACAACAGCGACAGCCCGGCGCCGCTGATGGCCGAGTGGCAGATGCTGGAGCCGGTCGAGCATGTCTTCACCCATTTCGCGCTGCGCCTGCAGGTGCATCTGGCGCTGCTGCCTGCGCCTGCCAATGCGGCGCGCGGTTCTTGGCTGCCGCGCCCGGAATTTGCGTCCCGCGACCTGCCGGGGCTGATGCGGAAGGTCTGGGCGCGGGTGCTGCCGGAAATCGAGGGGGGTTAGACCTGCCAGCCGCGCGCGATGCGGGCATATTCGCCCAGCTTGCGGCTGTCCTGCTGGCTGCGCTGATGCGGGCGGCGATGCAGGATCAGGATGGTCGGGTGCAGGCCCGATTCGCGCTCTTTCACGGTAAAAGCGCGCAGCCTGCCGCTGCCGATGCTGCGTTCACGGTCGAATGGGGTCTTGGCCATCGCATCCTCCTGTCGCTGGCGGATCGTCACGGCTGGGCCGTCTGGGGGCCGCCGGAAAGGTGATGATAGCGCGGATCGGGCGTTTGCCAAGCAGCCGCGATCAGGCGGCCTTCATCCCCGGCCCCGAGGTCAGGATCGCATGCAGCGCCGCCGGGTCGGAATTGGCCCTCAGCTTGGCGCGCAGATCGGCGTCGCGCAGGGTGCGCGAGACCAGCGCCAAGGCCTTCAGGTGGTCCACTCCGCTGTCATCGGGCGCGAACAGCGCAAAGACCAGATCGACCGGCTGGCGGTCCACGGCGTCGAAATCCAGCGGGCGATCCAGCTTGACGAACACCCCCGCCACATCCTTGAGCTGGTGCAGCCGCGCATGGGGCAGGGCCACGCCATTGCCGACGCCGGTCGGGCCCAGGCTTTCGCGTTCCTGCAGGGCATCCAGCGTCCGCCCCTCGTCCAGGCCATAGACCTGACGGCCAAGGGCGGCGATGTCCTGAAACAGCCGCTTGCGCGACGTGACCTGCGGAAGGGCACGCACGGCGGCGGGTTTGAGAATCGTGCTGAGTTGCATGTCACCTTGGTCCTTGCGGCGCCCCGCCCGCACTGGCGGGGCGCCTGCCGCGTCCAGGCGCGGCTATTTCAGGTTGCGGGGGTCGATCCAGCCGATATTGCCGTCATCGCGGCGGTGCACGACATTCACGCCCCCATGTTTCTCGTTGCGGAAGACCAGCAGGGGCGCGCCTGCCAATTCCATCTGCATGACGGCGTCACCGACGGACAGGGTCGGCACACGCGATTCCATTTCGGCCACGATGACGGGCTGCAGGCCGGATTCGTCCTGCGATTCCCACTCGTCCTCGTCGGCGGGCAGCACATATAGCCCGGCGGCGCCGAATTCAACCGGCGACGAGCGGTCCTTGTAATGATCCTTGAGCCGGCGCTTGTAGCGGCGCAGCTGCTTGTCCATCCGCTCGCGCGCGGCCTCGAAGGCGGCGTAGATTTCCGGGGCCTCGCCCTTGGATTGCACGTTCAGTCCCGTGGAAAGATGCACCAGCACGTCGCAGGTCAGCATATGCGCCTTTCTCGAGAAGGTGACGATGACCTCGGTCGGGCGCTGTGCGTATTTTTCGATGGTCTCGCCCAGCTGTGTCTTGACGTGCTGAGTCAGGGCCTCGCCGATATCGATCTGTTTTCCACTGATCTGGTAACGCATTCTCTTTTCCCTTTCATCATCGGCTCCCGCCGGAATAGGGGCGGAATTTCACCGATGATTCCAGTCTGCGACCGGCCTGCGGGACTGTCAACGACAGCCGGATGCGACATCGCGCCAAAGCGTCAGGTCATGCTGAAGGTGTCGCCCAGATAGACCTCGCGGACGCGGGGATCGGCGATGATCTGGTCGGTGGTGCCCGACATCAGCACATGGCCGTCATGCAGGATATAGGCGCGGTCGACGATGCCCAAGGTCTCGCGGACATTGTGGTCGGTGATCAGCACGCCGATGCCGCGGGTCTTGAGATCCTGCACCAGCCCGCGGATATCCGCCACCGCGATGGGGTCCACCCCGGCAAAGGGTTCGTCCAGCAGCAGATAGCGCGGCCCGGCGGCAAGGCAGCGCGCGATCTCGGCCCGGCGGCGCTCGCCGCCCGACAGCGCCATGGCCGAGGCGTGGCGGATATGGCCGATCGAGAACTCGCCCAGCAACTCCTCCAACCGCTCGCGGCGGCGGTGGGCGTTCCCTTCGACCACCTCGAGGACGGCGGCGATGTTCTGTTCCACCGTGAGCCCGCGAAAGATCGACATTTCCTGCGGCAGATAGCCGATGCCCAGCCGGGCGCGGCGATACATGGGCAGAAAGCTGGCATCCTGCCCGTCGATGCTGACCTGCCCCGAATCGGGCGCGACCAGACCGGCGATGCAATAGAAACAGGTGGTCTTGCCGCTGCCATTGGGGCCCAGCAGGGCCACGATCTCGCCCTGCGCCAGATCGAGATCGACATCGCGGATGACCAGACGGCGGCTATAGGATTTCCGCAGGTTGCGGACCGACAGCCCCTTGGGCACGGCGCCCGCGACCGGCGGCATCAGTTGCCGCCCGGTTGCAGGACCGACCGCACCCGCCCGGTCACCTGCGCGGTGCCGTCGGCCAGGTTCACCTGCATGCTGTCGCCCGACAGGATGTTCTGGCCCTGCGTCAGCAACACCTGCCCGCTGAGGGTGATGTTGCCCGTGGCCACGTCATAGACCGCCCGCTCTGCCTCGGCCGCGTCGGGGCCGCTGACCAGGGTGACGTTGCCGGTGGCCTCGAGCGTGTCGATTTTCTGCTGGCTGTCCTTGGCGTAGTGCACGACGACCTCGTCGGCGGCCAGCTTCATCTCGCCCTGTCCGATGCGGACATTGCCGCTGAACACCGCCTGCCCCGTGCTCTGATTGACGCTGAGGCTGTCGGCCGACAGTTCGACCGGCGCCGAGACATCTGCCTTGATCCCGCCAAAGGCCACGGTCTGCGCCAGCCCCGGCAGCGCGGCCAGCATCAGCAGGGTTGCAAGGGTCACGGCGCGGCGCATCTGGGGTTCCTTTCGGGACGCTTGGGGTCGGTCGGCAGGCAGGAAATAGCGACGTCAGGGCTGGTATAGCAGACGCACATCGCCGTTCAAACGCAAGTGCTGCTGCCCGTCATCGCCGCGCGTCCATTCGAGGCTGTCGGCCCGCACCCGGCCCAGCGGCGCGAATCCCTGCAACCCGCCCGAACCAGAGATGCTGTCGCCGACCAGATCGCCCTCGATCTGCGGGATGGTCATAGCCCAGCCGTCCGAGGTGGTCATCCGCACCCCGCCCGACAGGTGCACGACCTGATCCTCGACCCGCGCGGTGGGGGCGGTCAGATCGGCGGCCAGCCCCTCGGCCGCGCGCCAGGTCAGCCGCAACCCCTGCGCCGCCCCCGAATCGTCGGCGCCGGGGCGCAGCTGCTCGGCGGTCAGCGTCACCGCCGCGCCGCCATCGGTGACGGCCGCAAATTCGGGGCGGGTCATTCGCGGGTCGCGGGCCAGATCCTGGGCATCGACCTCGGCATAGGGGATCGCGGCGTCAGGATCGGGCTTGCGGCCCAGCAGGAACAGCGTCGACAGGATCGCCAGCGCCGCCAGCGGCAGGATCACGCGCAGCCAGGCGATCAGCCGCGAGCGCATGGTCAGACGATCCCGGCGCGCAGACAGTCATGGATGTGCAGGATGCCGCGCGGCTGGTCGTCCTCGACCGCGAAAAGGCAGGTGATCTTGCGCGATTGCATTTCCGCCAAGGCCGCCTCGGCCAGTTGATCGGGCAGGATGGTGCGCGGGCTGGGGGTCATCACATCGGCGGCCCGCAGGTCCAGAAGCCCCTGCATGTGCCGCCGCAGGTCGCCATCGGTGATGATCCCGGCCAGCCGCCCGTCCTGATGCGTCACGCCGGTCACGCCATAGCCCTTCTGGCTGATCGTCAGCAGCGCCTCGGTCATCGGCGTGTCCAGACCGACCAGCGGCATGTCCTGATGCATCAGGTCGCCGACCCGGGCCAGCTTGGCGCCCAGCTTGCCGCCGGGGTGGAAGGTGCGGAAATGTTCGGGGGTAAAGCGCCGATGCTCCATCAGCGCCACCGCCAGCGCATCGCCCAGCGCCAGCGTCATGGTGGTCGAGGTGGTGGGCACGATGTCCTTGCCGCAGGCTTCGGGCGCTTGCGGCAGCAGCAGCGCGACATCGCTTTGCCGCATCAGGGTCGAGCCAGGGCGACCGGCAATGCCGATCAGCGGGATCTCGAACCGGCGGGTATGCGCCACGATATCGGCGATCTCGGGCGTCTCACCGGAATTCGAGATGACGATGACCACATCGCCCTGCGTGACCATGCCCAGATCGCCGTGGCTGGCCTCGGCGGGGTGGACGAACTGCGCCGGCGTGCCGGTGCTGGCCAGCGTGGCCGCCAGCTTGCGCCCGATATGGCCGGATTTGCCCATGCCCGAGACCACGACCCGGCCCCGCGCGGCGAGGATGGTTTCCACGGCGCGGTCGAAGCTGTCGCCAAGGCTGTCCGACAGGGCGGCCAGCCCGTCGGCCTCGGTCGCGATGACGCGGCGGGCGGTGTCCAGATAGATGCTCATCCCCGGCATCTAGTGGTGGAAGATGTCGTTGTCATCCCCCCAGCCCAGCAGGTCCAGCCGGGCGCGGGTGGGCAGAAAGTCGAAACAGGCCTGCGCCAGCGCCAGACGATCCTCGCGGATCAGCAGCGCTTCCAGCTTGTCGCGCAGCTTGTGCAGGTGCAGCACGTCGGAGGCGGCATATTCGATCTGCGCCTCGGTCAGTTCGACGGCCCCCCAGTCCGAGGTCTGCTGCTGTTTCGAGATGTCGACATCCGCCAGCGCCTGCAGCAGGTATTTCAGCCCGTGGCGGTCGGTATAGGTGCGGATCAGCTTGGACGCGATCTTGGTGCACCAGACCGGCGCGGTGGTGACGCCAAAGGCGTTTTCCAGCATCGCGATGTCGAAACGGCCGTAATGGAACAGCTTCAGCACGCGCGGATCTTCCAGCATCCGGGTCAGGTTCGGCGCCTCGGTCTGGCCCTGGGCGATCTGGACCAGATGCGCGTCGCCATCGCCCGAGGACATCTGCACCAGGCACAGCCGGTCGCGGCGCGGGTCGAGGCCCATCGTCTCGGTGTCGATGGCCACCACCGGGCCAAGGTCAAGCTCGTCGGGCAGGTCGTTCTGATACAGATGATTGGCCATGCAAGATCCCTTTGTCTGCGGCGTCTATAGGCGGGTTTCGGGCCGGGGTCAGCCCTTTGCCGTCACGGCGGGCCGGAAAAGGCGCGGCGGGCGCGGAAACGCCCGCCTCGACCGGCCCCGCGTCAGATCCGGCGCAGCTGCGCGGCGGCGACGACCGGCCCGGTGGCCACCCCCTGCGGCGAGCCGCCGGCGGGTTCGTCGGTGATGGCCAGCGTCGCATCGGCGACCAGCGCCCGCAATTCGTCCGGGATCGGCATGGCGGCGGTGCCCTGCCGGGGCATGACCCCCAGCGAGATCGGCGCCATCTCGTCCTTGATCAGCCACAGCTCCCAATCGCGGCCCTCGCCCGGCGCCTGACCGCCGACCGAGACGCGCATCTCGCCCTTGTCCTCGTCATACAGCGCCGCCAGCCGGATCTCGCCATCCTGCGAGACCATGTCCGACACCCAAAGCCGCTCATCCGCCGGCGCCTGCGGGCCGATGGTCGACAGCGGGTCCAGCAGCACCACCGCCAGCAGCGAGGCCGCGACCAGCGCCGAGCCGATGCCCAGCCAGCGCCAGAAGCGCGGCACCCCCGTCTGCCCCGGCGTCGCGGTATCGCTGAACAGCCGCGCCTGCAGACCGGCCCAGACATGCTGCGGCACCGGCACCGCCGTCACCTCGTCCGTCAGGGGTGAGAACTGCGTCTGCCACAGCCTGACCTGATGCTGCAGCGCCTCGTCGGTTTCCAGACGGCGCGCGAATTCCTGCCGCTCGGGCTGCGGCAGGGTGCCCAGCACATATTCGCCCGCCGTGGCGATGTCCGAATCGGAGGGTTGCATCGGATCGCGCTCAGCCATGGCTCAGACACTCGCGCAGTTGGATCAGGCTGCGGCGCAGCCATGACCGCATGGTGTTCATCGGCACGTCGAACCGCTGCGACAGCTCGATATAGCTGTCGCCCTCGACATAGGCGAGGCGCACGGCCTCGCCCCGCGGCGGGTTCAGCGCCGAGATGCAGGCGTCGATGCGCCGCCCTTCCGAGGCGGTGACGGCGCTGTCCTCGGGCGTGGGGGCGTCGTCGGCCAGCGTTTCGGCCGCGTCCAGATCGCCGCCGCCGGGCTTGCGTGCGCGCAGCAGGTCGATGGCATGGTTGCGCGTCACCGTGTTCAGCCAGGCCTGCGGGCTGGCGATGGCGGTGCTATAGCGGTCGGCGCTATGCCAGATCTTGACGAAAATATCCTGCAACGCGTCCTCGGCCTCGGTTCTGTCCTTGAGGATACGAAGGCAGATGGCGAAAAGTTTCGGCCCCGTCGCCTGATACAGGCGCGAGAACGCCGCCCGGTCGCGCATGGCCACCCGCGCTAGCATGTCGGCAAGGTCGTTGGGCACGGGCATGGACACTCCAGACAGGGTCGCGGGCAGTTTGCGACAGGGCGCGGCGGCATACAACCGCCCTGTGTTGCGGCCAATCGGCGCAATCTGATCACGAAACTGTGAGCGGTGCAACAAATCGCAAACCCCTCCCGTCCCTTCATTGTCCCACAAATGGAGGAACCACCAATGACCTTTCTGAAAACCACCGCCGCCGCCGCCACCGCCCTTGCGCTGACCGGCTTTGCGACCATGGCACCGGCGCAGGATGCGATGCCCGCGACCGTCGTGGATATCGTCGTCGGTTCGGACGCCCACACCACGCTGGAAGCGGCCGTAATCGCCGCCGGTCTGGCCGAGACGCTTTCGGGCGAAGGTCCGTTCACCGTATTCGCCCCGACCGACGAGGCTTTTGCCGCCCTGCCCGCCGGTGCGCTGGAAGACGCGCTGAAGCCCGAGAACAAGGAAATGCTGACCAGCATCCTCGGCTGCCACGTCGTCGGCGCCAAGGCGATGGCCGCCGATGTCGTCAAGATGGTCGCGGATGGCAACGGCATGGCCGAAGTCACCACCATCGGCAACTGCGCGCTCAAGCTGAGCGTCATGGACGGCATGGTGAAGATCAATGACAGCGTCACCGTCACCGCCGCCGATCTCGAGGCCGGCAATGGCGTCGTGCATGTCATCGACGGAGTGCTGATGCCCGCCATGTAAGGCAGGCAACGCACCGGCCGGTGCCGCTGGACCCCACCAGCCCCTGCAACGCCCCACGGTTGCAGACCCCACCGGCCAGGCCAAGGGGCGCGCAAGCGCCCCTTGTGCCGACTGGACCACCCTACCCAATCGGAGCGATGGCTTGAACACTCGGCTGAAGACCGCGATCATCGGCAGCGGCATCTCGGGGCTTGGCAGCGCCTTTCTGCTGGACCCCCATCACGACATCACCCTGTTCGAGGCCGCGCCCCGCGCCGGCGGCCATGCCCGCACCGTCACCGCAGGCGGGGTGTCGGTCGATACCGGCTTCATCGTCTGCAACCGCCGCACCTATCCGCTGTTCGTGCCGCTGATGAAACATCTGGGCGTGGCGCTGGAACGCAGCGACATGTCGTTTTCCGCCAGCTTCGGCGCCGGCGCCTATGAATACGGCACCTTCAGCACCCGCGCCATGTTCGCCCGCCCGATGTGTCTTGTCGAGGCCGGGCACTGGCGGCTGATCCGCGACATCATGCGCTTTTTCCGCGAAGCCCCCGACTACGCCAGTTCCGGCGGCAGCATCGGCGAGATGATCTCGGCCATGCGGCTGGGGGACGAGTTCCGCGACCGCTTCCTGCTGCCCATCTCGGGCGCGATCTGGTCGACCCCGACCGAGCGGATGATGAACTTCCCCGCCGACGCCTTCGTGCGGTTCTTCGACAATCACGGGCTGCTGTCGGTCAACGGCCAGCCGCAATGGCTAACCGTCACTGGCGGCGCGCGCGTCTATGTCGACGCCATCCTGTCGCGGCTGCGGGGCGAGGTGCGGCTGGGCTGCCCGGTCTTTTCGGTCCAGCGCACCGAAACCGGGGTCGATGTCACCAGCCCGCGCGGGGTCGAACGCTTCGACCGCGTCGTGCTGGCCACCCATGCGCCGCAGGCGCTGGCCATGCTGGACCGCCCCGACGCGCAGGAACGCGCGATCCTGGGCGCGCTGCGCACGCAGCCGAACCGCATGGTGCTGCATTCCGACCCAAAGCTGATGCCGCGCCGGAAATCGGCATGGGCGGCGTGGAACTATGTCACGCAGGGCGACACCCCGCCCACCGACCGGCCGATCAGCCTGTCCTACTGGATGAACCGGCTGCAGAACCTCGACACGCCGCAGCCGCTGATCGTGACCCTGAACCCGGAGATCGAGCCGCGTCACATCCACGACGAAGAGGTGTTTCACCACCCCCAATTCGACGACGCGGCGCTGTCCGCGCAGGAACGCCTGCCGCTGATCCAAGGGCGCGGCGGGGTCCATTACGCGGGCGCCTGGACGCGATACGGCTTTCACGAGGACGGGCTGCTGTCGGCGTTGCGCGTCGCGCAGTCGATGGGCGTCAAATGGCCCTTTGGCCCCGATCCCTGGGCCGCGCCGCTGGCCGAGATCCCGGCATGAGCGATCTGTGGGACGGCGCGCTGATCGATGCGACGATCTGGCACGGCCGGTCGGGCGATGTCTCGCGCCAGTTCCGCTATCGCGCCACCTATCTGGCGACCCCGCTGGCAGCGCTGGAAGACGCGCGCCTGCCGCTGGCCCCCGACCGGGCGGGGCTATGGTCGCTGCGCCGGCGCGATTACGGCTTTTGCGACGGCCGGCCGCTGCAGGACTTCATCGCAGCGCAGCTGGACCCGCATGGGCTGGCGCATTGCGACGTGACGCTGATCACCCTGCCGCGCACATCCGGTTACGGCTTCAACCCGGTCAGCTTCTGGCTGGCCCGCGACGAACGGGGCCTGCGCGCGGTGCTGGCCGAGGTGTCCAACACCTTTGGCGAGCGGCATCTGTATCTGTGCCGCCACCCCGACAACCGCCCGATCACCCGCAGCGACCGGCTCAGCGGCGAAAAGCTGTTCCACGTCTCGCCCTTCCTGCCGCGCGGCGGCAGCTATCGCTTCCGCTTTCACCCCGGCCCCGACCGCTTCGGCGCCTGGATCGACTGGCTGGGCGCGGATGGCTCGCTGCGGCTGGGGACCGCGATGACCGGGCCGGCGCGCGCGCTGACGCGGACCAGCCTGCGCCGCGCCATGCTGCGCCATCCGATGCAAAGCCAGAAGGTCATCGGGCTGATATACTGGCAGGCATTGAAGCTGGCGGCGCGCGGCGTCGCCTATCGACGCAAGCCGGAACAACTGGCGCGGACACGGTCCGACGCCAGCGAGACAACGGAGAGTTAGCATGTTCGAACGCCATATCCGTGACGAATTCCTGCGCGCGCTGGACGGCGTCAGCCATGGCAGCCTGCGCCTGACCACGCCCGAGGGGACGACCCGCGTCTTTGCCGGCGCCGCCCCCGGCCCGGATGCCGAGATGCAGATCACCGACTGGCGGATGGTCCCCGCCCTCGCCTCGCGCGGGGATGTCGGGCTGACCGAGGCTTACCGCGACGGCTGGGTCGACAGCCCCGACCTGACCGCGCTCTTGACCTTCGGCCTGATGAACGAGGCCGCACTCGACCGCTATATCTATGGCCACCGCCTGCAGGGGCTGGCCATGCAGGCGCTGTATCTGCTGAACCGCAACACCCGCCGCGGCGCGCGCCGCAACATCGCCGCCCATTACGACCTGGGCAACGAGTTCTACCGGCTGTGGCTGGACGAGACGATGACCTACTCCTCGGCGCTTTATGCCCCCGGCGACGATCTGGCGGCGGCGCAGCGGCGCAAATACGACCGGCTGATCGACGGGCTGGACACCGGATCGGGCCGGCTGCTCGAGATCGGCTGCGGATGGGGCGGGTTTGCCGAACGCGCGCTGGAACGCGGCGATTTCCACACCCGCGGGTTGACCCTGTCGCAAGAGCAGGCGGAATACGCCCGCGAGCGGCTGCAGGGCGAGGCCGAGATCGCCTTGCGGGATTATCGCGACCAGTCCGGCCGCTTCGACCACATCGTCAGCATCGAGATGTTCGAGGCGGTGGGCGAGCGCTTCTGGCCGGTCTATTTCGGCAAGCTGGCCGAGCTGCTGTCGGACAAGGGCCGGGCGATGATCCAGACCATCACCGTCGCCGACCGCTATTTCGACCGCTATCGCAAGGGCGGCGACATGATCCGCAGCTTCATCTTTCCCGGCGGAATGCTGCCCTGCCCGACCCGGTTCGAGGCCGAGGCCACCGCCGCCGGCCTGCGCGTGGACGAGGCGCATGGCTTTGGCAAGGACTACGCCCGCACCCTGACCGAGTGGCTGTCCCGTTTCGACGCGCGCCTGCCGCAGATCCGCGAGATGGGCTTTGACGACGGCTTCATCCGGGTCTGGCGGTTCTATCTGGCCGCCTGCGCCGCGGCCTTCGACGTCGGGCGCACCGATGTGGTGCAATACCGGCTGAGCCATGGCTGAGGCACTCGCCCCAGGCGCGCCGGTCGCTGCGGGCGGGGGTCGCGCCCGAGGCGCGGCGCTGTCGCGCGGCGATCTGGCGGCGCATGGGGCGCTGGCTTTGCCGCTCGCCTTCGGGGGGTTGCCGCTTTATATCCACGCGCCGGATTTCTATGCCGCGCAGTTGGGCGTGCCGCTGGCGGCGCTGGGGGTGACGCTGTTCTGGCTGCGGCTGCTGGATGCCGCGCTCGATCCGCTGGCGGGTTGGGCGGGCGACCGCTGGCCGGCTGCGCGCGGCGTGTTGCTGACCGGCGGCGCGGTGCTGCTGGCGGCGGGGGTCGCGGCGCTGTTCGCGCCCGCCGGGCCTGCGCCGCTGGTCTGGTTCGCGCTGGCGATGGCGGTGGCGACGGTCGGGCACAGCCTGATCTCGGTGACGCTGATGACGCTGGGCGGGCTGTGGCGGCGCGATCCGGCCGACAAGGCGCGGATCAGCGCTGTGCGAGAGGGGTTCGGCCTCGCCGGGCTGATCGCGGCGGTGGTGCTGCCCGCCTTCCTCGCGCCGCTGATCGGGCGGCAGGCCGGGCTGCTGGTGACGGCGCTGCTGCTGGCGGTGGCGCTGGCGGTGACCCTGCCCCTCTTTCGCCGCTGGCGCCAGGGCGCGCGGCTGGAATTGCGTCCGGCCGCCGAGGCCGCGCCCGACTGGCCGGCGCTGGCGCCGTTCTACGCCATCGCGGCGCTGGTCCTGCTGTCGGCGGCGCTGCCCGCCACGCTGATCCTGATGCTGATCCGCGATCTGCTGGGCGCCGAGGGGCTGACCGGGGCGCTGCTGCTGTGCTATTTCCTCGCCGCCCTGCCGGGTGCGGCGCTTGCCGGGCGGCTGGCCGGGCGGTTCGGCGCGGTGCCGGTCTGGGGCGCCTCGCTCGCGCTGTCGGTCGCGGGCTTTGCCTTTGCCCTGACGCTGGGGCACGGCGATGTCGCGGCCTTTGCGCTGATCTGCGTTGCCACCGGTTTCTGCTTCGGGGCCGATCTGGTGCTGCCGCCCGCCATCCTGTCGGCGCGGATCGAGGCCACCGCGACCGAGCGTGCCGCCGGCCGCGCCTATGCCGCGCTGGGGTTTCTGACCAAGGCCGCGCTGGCGCTGGCCGGCGCGATTGCCCTGCCGCTGCTGCAGGGCGCGGGGTTTCAGCCGGGGGCGGACAACGACGGCGCCGCGCTGCGGCTGTTGCTGCTGCTTTATGCCGGGGCGCCGCTGCTGCTGCGCGCGGCGGCCATCGCGGTCTTGGCGTGGTTCTGGCGGAGGGGTGCGATATGACCGAACGGATCTGGATCATGGGGGCCAGCGACGGCATCGGCGCGGAACTCGCCCGCGCCTATGCGCGGCGCGGGGCCGCGCTGATCCTCTCGGCCCGGCGCGCCGAGGCGCTGCAGGCCGTCGCCGCCGACTGCCCCGGCGCGCAGGTGGTTCCCGCCGACATCGCCGACCGCGAAAGCCTTGCCGCCGCTGCCGAGATCATCGCGGCGGGCGGCAAGCTGGACCGGGCGATCACGCTGGCGGGCCTTTATGCGCCGGGCAAGGCGATGGAGGCCGACCCCGAACAGGCCGCGCAGATCGTCACCGTGAACCTGACCGGCACGCTGAACTTCGTCCATCTGGCGCAACCGCTGCTGAGGCAGCGCGGCCAGCTTGCGCTGACCGGCTCGGTCGCGGGCTATGTGGGGCTGCCGCAGGGGCAGATCTATTCCGCGACCAAGGCCGGGATCATCAACCTCGCCGAGACGCTGCGGGCCGAGCTTGCCGGCCAGACCGATGTGCGGATCATCAACCCCGGCTTTGTCGACAGCCGCATGACGCGCCTGAACGAGTTCGACATGCCCTTCATCATTCAGCCCGATCAGGCGGCAGCGGCGATCCTGCGCGGGCTGGACCGCAAGGGGTTCGAGATCCACTTTCCGCGCCGATTGACCCTTGCGCTGAAGCTGCTGCGCCTGTTGCCATATTGGGCATTGATTCCGATCACAAAGAGGCTGGTAAGATGACCGATCGTATCTGGGCGTGGCTGGTTCTGATCCTCGCGGTGGCGTTTGCGGTGTCGCCGTTGTTCAGCGACGGCTTCAACGGGTTCACCAAGGACCAGTTTCCGGTCGTGCTGGACCACTGGCCCGCGCAGCCTGCCGGCTGGGCGTTCTCGATCTGGGGCATCATCTATCTGTGGCTGATCATCGGGCTTGGCTATGGCGTCTGGCGGCGGGCGGATGACCCGGACTGGCAGCCTGCGCGGCCGGCGCTGGCGCTGTCGCTGGCGGTGGGCGTGCCGTGGATCGCGGTCGCCAACATGGCGCCCATCGCGGCCACGGTGATGATCCTGATCATGGCGGCGGCGGCGATTGCGGCCATGCTGCGCGCCGGCCACCGCGATCCGCTGCTGCAGGCCCAGCCCATCGGGCTTTACGCGGGCTGGCTGACGGCGGCCAGCGGCGTGGCGCTGGCGGTGACGCTGTCGGGCCATGCCGTGCTGTCGCCGCAGCCCGCCGCCCTGATCCTGCTGGCGCTGGTGCTGGCCGTGGCGCTGATCGTGCAGGCGCGGCGGCCCGATGTCTGGAGCTATCCGCTGGCCGTCGGTTGGGCCGCCCTTGGCATCGTCGCCGCCAATTTCCGTGCCGATTACTGGCCCGTCGCGGCGCTGGCCGCGCTTGGCATTGTCGCGCTTGCATGGCGCTATTTCTCGGGAAAGGACATGACATGAACCGACGCCGTTTCACGCTGACCTCGCTGTCGGCCCTGGCGCTGATGTCGGGGCTGCTGCCCAGCCGCGGCCTTGCCGCCGGGGCCGGGGCCGCGCCCAGTTTCAGCTTTCCGTCCATCGACGGCGGCACGCTGAACACCGCCGATTGGCGCGGCCGCCCGGTGCTGGTGGTCAACACCGCCTCGCTTTGCGGCTTCACCCCGCAGCTGGCCGGCTTGCAGACGCTGCACGAAACCTATGGCCCGCGCGGGCTGGTGGTGCTGGCGGTGCCCTCGGACGCCTTTGCGCAGGAATATGACGACGCCAAGCGCGTCAAGGAGTTCTGCACCATCCAGTATGGCATCACCCTGCCGATGACCGACATCCTGCCGGTGACGGGGGCGCAGGCGCATCCCTTCTATCGCTGGCTGGCCGAGACGGCGGGTTTCGTGCCGAAATGGAACTTCAACAAGGTGCTGCTGGACCCGCAGGGGCAGGTGGTGGCGACCTGGGGCTCGTTCACCAAACCCAGCTCGGCGCGGATATCCGACGCCTTCCTGCCGCTGCTGCCGCGCGCATGACGCGCAGGCTGGTCCTGATCCTCGGCGACCAGCTGACGCCGGGGATTTCCTCGCTGCTGGGGGGCGACAAGTCCCGCGACGTCATCCTGATGGCCGAGGTCGCGGCCGAGGCGGCTTACGCCGACCACCACAAGCAAAAGCTGGCGCTGGTCTTTGCCGCCATGCGCCATTTCGCGCAAGAGCTGCGGCAGGCGGGCTGGCAGGTCGATTACCGCAAGCTGACCGAGGGCCTGCCTGATCTGGAAAGCGCGCTTGCCGACGCCATCGCCGCCCATGACCCTGAAACCGTGGTCATCACCGAACCGGGCGAGTGGCGGCTGTGGGACACGATGCAGGGCTGGGAGGCGCGTCTGCACCGGCCTATCCTGATCCGCGACGACAGCCGCTTTCTGTGCAGCCGCGATGCCTTTGCCAACTGGGCGGCCGACCGCAAGACGCTGGTGATGGAGCATTTCTACCGCGTCATGCGCCGCCAGACCGGGCTGCTGATGCAGGAGGACCAGCCCGCCGGCGGGGTCTGGAACCTGGACGCCGAAAACCGCAACCCGCCCCGCGACAGCCTGTTCCTGCCCGCGCCCCCGACAGGCGCCGACGACCCCGTCACTGCCGAGGTGCTGGACATGGTCGAGGCGCAGTTCCCCGACCATTTCGGCCGCCTGCGCCCGTTTCACTGGCAGGTGACCCGCGCGGGTGCCGAGGCCGCCCGCGACGCCTTCCTGCGCGACGCCCTGCCCGATTTCGGCCGCTATCAGGACGCGATGCTGGCCGACCGGCCGTTCATGTATCACTCGCTGCTGTCGCCCTATCTGAACCTCGGGCTGCTGGACCCGCTGGACCTGTGCCGCCGGGCCGAGGCAGAGTGGCAGGCCGGCCGCGCGCCCCTGAATGCGGTCGAGGGCTTTATCCGCCAGATCATCGGCTGGCGCGAATATGTGCGCGGGGTCTATTGGCTGAAGATGCCGGACTATGCCGCGATGAACGTGCTGGGCGCGGAGCGGCCCCTGCCCGGCTTTTATTGGACAGGCGAGACCAACATGCGCTGTCTGTCGCAGGTGATCGGCCAGACGCTCGACACCGCTTACGCCCACCACATCCAGCGCCTGATGATCACCGGCACCTATGCGCTGCTGATCGGCGCCGATCCGGTGGCGGTTCATCGCTGGTATCTGGGCGTCTATGCCGACGCCTATGAATGGGTCGAGCTGCCGAACACGCTGGGGATGTCGCAATATGCCGATGGCGGCTTGCTGGGGACCAAACCCTATGCGGCGAGCGCGAACTACATCGACAAGATGTCGGATTATTGCGGCGGCTGCGCCTTTGATCCGAAGCGACGGACCGGGCCCGACGCCTGCCCGTGGAATGCGCTCTATTGGGATTTCATCGCCCGGCACGAGGATCGTTGGGCGCAGAACCATCGCATGAAGGTGATCGTGCAGAGCTGGCGCCGCAAGCCCAAGGCCGAGCAGAAGGCGCTGCGCGAGGCGGCGGCGGCGCATCTGGCGGCGCTGCAGCCTTATGGCGGGTGAGGGTCAGGGTGGCGGCCCTGTTCGCCCTGGGCTGCGCGTGACGTCGAAGCGCCATGCGGCCGCTACCAGACGACCGGCTGGCCCTTCCAGTCGTGAAAGCTGCCGCTGTCCTGCGGGGTCAGCGCCTCGATCACGCCCAGCAGGGCTTGGGCCGATTGCGCGGGGGTGATGGTGGGGTGGTTTGCGGCATAACGTGCGGTCAGGGGTGTCTCGACCGTGCCGGGGTGCAAGGCCACGACGATGGATTGCGGGCGTTTGCGGGCGATCTCGATGGCGGCGGTGCGGATGATCTGGTTCTGCGCGGCCTTGGCGGCGCGATAGGCGATCCAGCCGCCCAGCCGGTTGTCCCCGATGGACCCCACCCGCGCCGACAGCGAGGCAAAGACCGACCGCCCCTGTCTGCGCAGCAGCGGGCTGAAATAGCGCAGCGCCAGCGCCACGCCGGTGGCGTTCAGCGCGAATTGCGCGGCCATGCCCTGAGCTTCGACGGATGACAGGCTCTTTTCCGGCTGATAACCGTCAATGACCAGCGCGCCGGTCGCGTTCAGGATCAGGTCGAATTCGCCGTCGAGCCCAGCGGCAGCCTGCGCCACCGACTCCTGCCGGGTCAGGTCCAGCCCGTCGCCGCTGCGCGACAGCCCCGTGACCTCGGCCCCCTGCCTGCGCAAGGCATCCGCCAGCGCGGCCCCGATGCCGCCGCTGCTGCCCAGCACCAGCGCCCTCATGTGACGGCGCGGGTGAACAGCACCCCGGCCCAGGCCGTGACGCCGGTCAGGCTGGCGCCCCACAGCGTGTCGACAATGACCTGATTCCAGCTCCAGTCGCGCAGGGTGGCGAGGTTGGTGAACTCATAGGTGCCGTAGGCCATCAGCCCGATCAGCACCCCGCCCAGCAGCGCCTGCAAGGGCCGGTCGGCGTTCAGCGCCGGGACCGAGACGAAATACAAAAGCCCCGCGACATAGGCGGCATAGAAGCCCGCCGCCGGTCCCAGCCGCAGCGGATCGGCCAGCAGATGCCCGACATGGCGTTCGAAGATCGGCCGGATCATCTGGGTGATCCCGATCATGTCGAGGACAAGGAACACGGTCAGGCTGGACAGATACAGCACGATCAGGGACATGAATTCTCTCCGCTTGTTCAGATGCGTCACATTAGATGACGGATCGGCAGGCGGAAAAGTTGCATCGGGCCGGCGGGGGCGCGGTCAGTTCTCGCGGAAGGCGCGGGACAGGCTGTCCTGAATGGGCTTGATGATATATTGCGCGAAGGTGCGCGAGGCGGTCTCGATCATGATCTCGGCCGGCATCCCCGGCGTCGGGCGGAAGCCCTTGACGCGCGACAGCTCCTCGGGCGGCAACTGGATGCGGACGACAAACACCTCTTGCGCGCCGGCCTGGGTGCTGGTGGTCAGCGCGTCGGCGGACAGATAGACCAGCTCGCCTTCCAGCACCGGCGTCGTGCGCTGGTTCAGCGACGTCAGCCGGACCGAGGCGCGGTGCCCGACGCGCACATCATCGACATCCCCGCGCGAGACATGCGCCTCGATCAGCAGGGGGGCGTCTTGGGGCAGGATCTCGAAGATGGGCTTGCCGGCCTCGATCACGCCGCCGGTGGTGTGATAGTGCATCCGCACGATGGTCCCGGCGACCGGCGACTGGATCTGCGCGCGGGTCAGCACGTCATGGGCCTTGGAGGCCTGTTCGCGGATGCTGTCCAGATCGGCCTCGATCAGCTGCTGCTCCTCAAGCGCGGTCTGGCGGGCCTGGGTCAGGGTCTGTTCGATCTGGCGGTTGGTCTTGGCCACCGCCTCTTCGGTCTCGGCGATCTGCGAGCGCAGCCGGTCGGCCTGCCCCTTGGCATCGGCCACGGCGCGGGCCAGCTGGTTCACCTCGCTGCGCCGGACAAGGCCGCGTTCCAGCAGCGCCTCGCGCGCGACGAAGTCCTCTTCCAGCAGGTCGATCTGGGTCTGGACAGCGGCAAGCTGGCCCTGAAACCCGGCGATGCGGGACTGGTTGGCGATGGTGTTGCTTTCCAGCAGCGCGATTTCGCCCTGCAGCCGGACCTTGGCCCCGGCGAAGGCGGCATGCTGTTCGTCAAGGATGGCGTCGATTTCCGGCAGGTCGCGGCGGTCCAGCAGCGCCTGCGGGAAGTCCAGCTGGTCGAGGCCGCGATACTCGGCGCTCAGCCGCGCGGTGATCGCCTCCAGCCGGGCGCGGCGCAGTTCCAGCTCGCGCTGATTGGCGTTGGCGGCGGTCTGGTCCAGCACCAGCAGCGTCTCGCCCGCGGCCACGAAATCGCCCTCTTCCACCAGAATCTCGTTGATGATGCCGCCTTCCAGATGCTGCACGATCTTGTTGCGGCCGGTGGCGACAAAGCTGCCCGGCGCCATCACCGCCGCCGCCAGCGGCGCGCGGAAGGCCCAGACGCCAAAGCCGCCAAAGGACAGCGCCAGCAGCAGCAGCCCCAGCAGCATGTGCCAGCGCGTCGAGCGCGGGACCGCGCTGTAGAGCTGTTCGAAATCGGTGGCGTCGGTCATGTGGTGACTCCGCTTTCGGGCAGGGTCTGCGGGTTGGTGCGGCCGGTGGTGTCCGCCCCGGCCCGGCGCTGCGCGAGTTGCTGCAACACCTGTTCGCGCGCCCCGAACATGGCGATCTGCCCGTCGGCCAGCAGCATGATGTTGTCGACATCGCGCAGGATCGAGGATTTCTGCGTGATGACGATGACCGTGATCCCCTGCTGCCGGGCCAGCGCCAGCGCCTGCGACAGCGCCTTGTCCCCGGCGGCGTCGAGGTTCGAGTTCGGCTCGTCCAGCACCACCATGCGCGGATTGCCGAAAAACGCCCGCGCCAGCCCGATGCGCTGCTTTTGCCCGCCGGACAGGGGCGAGCCGTCGGCGGCGACGAAGGTCTCATACCCCTCGGGCAGGCGGGCGATCATGTCGTGGACATCGGCCAGGATGGCGGCGTCATAGATGTCCTGGTCGCTGGCGTCGCTGCGCATCCGGGCGATGTTGCTTTTGATCGTGCCGGGGAACAGCTGCACGTCCTGCGGCAGATAGCCGATGGACTGGCCCAGCTGCCGCTGATCCCAGTTGCGCAGGTCCATCAGGTCCATCCGCACCGCACCCGAGGTCGGCAGGACCGACCCCACCAGCATCTTGCCCAGCGTCGTCTTGCCCGCGCCGGAATTGCCAACGATCCCCAGCGAGGCCCCCGGCCGCAGCGAGAAGGTCAGCGAGTTCAGCACCACGCGCTTGGTCCCCTGCGGCACATACAGCAGGCGTTCGACATCCAGCCGGCCTTCCGGCTTGGGCAGGCGCAGCCGCTGCGTGTTCAGGACCGAGGATTTCAGCAGGTTCGAGATGCGGCCATAGGATGCCCGCGCCAGCAGCGCGATGTTCCAGCCCTCGATGGCGCCCTCGATCGGGGCCAGCGCGCGGCCGGCGATGATCGAGGCCGCGATGACCATGCCGCCGGTGATCTCGCCATGCAGCGCCAGATAGGCGCCCCAGCCCAGCAGCCCGACCTGCGTCAGCAGCCGCACCGCGCGGGACGCGCCGGAAAACATGATGTTGCGGTCCTGCGCCTTGACCTGCGCGGCCATCGACCCCGACGCCTCGCGGCCCCAGATCGTCACCGCCTCGGGGATCATGGCCAGAGCGTTGATGATCTGCGAATTGCGGGCCATGGAATCGAGATGCAGGTTGGCAAGGCTTTGATGCTGGTTCGCCAGCCCGAACGGCGTCGCGGTGGCCCGCTGGTTCAGCAGCGCGATCACCATCAGCACCAGCGCCGTTGCCATGACGATCAGCCCCAGATGCGGGTGGACCAGAAAGATCGCCAGAATGAACAGCGGCGCAAAGGGCAGGTCCAGAAAGGACAGCAGCGTGGGCGAGACGAGAAACGCCCGCAATTGCTGCAGATCGCCAAGGATCTGATACTCGCGCCCGTTGCTTTGCAGCGAGGCCCGCGCCGCCGCCGACAGGATCGGCGCGCCCAGCCGGGC
Organism: Paracoccus jeotgali; assembly: GCF_002865605.1. Lineage (NCBI taxonomy): Bacteria > Pseudomonadati > Pseudomonadota > Alphaproteobacteria > Rhodobacterales > Paracoccaceae > Paracoccus > Paracoccus jeotgali. The sequence continues at coordinate 3,042,782 of NZ_CP025583.1, read as the reverse complement.
CGACATGTCGACGGAACACCGCAGCAGCATCAGCCGCCGCAGCGAATCGAACACCACCTGCAGCAGCACCGCGCCGATGATGACCACGGTCAGCATGATCAGCGTATCGTTGGACCGGCTGGTCAGCACCCGGTCCGAGATCTGGAACAGATAGATGGGGATCGCCAGCACCAGCAGGTTGGTGACGCTGGAAAACAGCGCGACGCCAAGGATGCTGGGCCAGATCGCGCGCAGGCTGGCCGGCAGCGCGGCGGCCAGATCGGGTTCTGTCGTGCGCTTGTGAAAGACACCGCCCGGCCCCTTGCCGCCGCCATGCCCGCCTGCGGTCTTCGGGTTTTCCGGCAGGGGCGGCAGGCGTCCGGCCTTGCCCTCGATGGTCGCGCCGGTGCCCAGCGGCGCATCGGTGCGGGCGACATCGGGGTGATCGACGCGGGCGGTGCTGTCGAGACGCAAGCGGGGACGGGGTTCTGCGGTGATCGTGTCGTCACGCGGGCTCATGAAAGCACCGTCTGCATCACGTCGGCGGGCACGCTGGTCATCGCGGCCATCGGGCCGAAGGTCACATCGCCGCCGCCCGGATCATCGTCGCCCAACATGGAATCGGCGAGGAACAGCACCGCCTCGCTGGCCAGCGCGCCTGCGCCCGGTGCCAGCGGATCGTCGGTCGAGATCAGCTCGGCCTGATGCAGCAGCGCGTCGCTGTAATAGCCCTGCCCGGTATGGACCGTGGCATCGACCCCGAACTCGGCCAAGGTGGCGGCATTGACCAGCATGTTCGACCCGGTGACGACCGACAGATGCGCGGCGTCGCCCATCGCCTGCTGCGCCTCGGACAGGCTCAGCTGGATCTGGTCGGAATCGCCCAGGATGTTGGTCTGGCGGATGACATTCATCGACACCAGATCGCCGGTGATGTGCAGCACGCGGACAACATCCAGCCCGGCCAGCGCGGGGTCTTGCAGCGTCACCGCCGGCAACGACAGATCGGTGCCGGGCGGATGGGCGAGGTTCTGCATCTGCACCTGCGTCAGCTGCCCGCCCTGCATCGCGCCGCTTTGATAGATCACCGCGTCATTCACCAGCAGGTTGTCGCCGCTGCTGATCGAGACGCCATTCGCGCCGCTGACGCTGATCCGGTCGTCATCCAGCAGCACATTGGTCTGCAGCACCGCGTTGATGTTGATCATCGAGCCATCGACCACGATGACGTCGAACTGCGCCCCCAGCTCCAGCAGCGAGATGGTGCTGGTCACACCATTGGCGCCGGTCACCAGCAGCGTCTCGGACCCGGTCAGGGTCAGCGAGGCCACGTCATTGTCGCTGACGAAGTTGCGCTGATCGACCCAGTTGAGGCTGATAAGGCTCGCATCCAGCGTCGCCACCGCATAGATCGGCCCGCCGCCCGCATGGCCGGTCGAGGCCGTGCCGGTCCCGCTGGTCGAAACCACGGTGATCGAGGCCATGTTGAAGCTCTGCGTCGTCCCCTCGCCCCCGATCCGGCCGCTGACCGGCCCGCTGCCAAAGCCGCCGACGTGGATGCTGTCCATGTCGCTGACGACATTGACCTGGCTGATCAGGTTGTGGCTGATCGACTGGCCGGCGACATACAGCACCGGCGCGGAAATCCAGCTGGCGGTCAGCGCGACCTGATTGACCAGCACATTGGCCCCGGCGACCACCTCATGCGCGGGGCCGTCATCAGGCGCCGCGTCGTCCTCTGGCTCGGGCTGGGGGCGCAGATAGACGGGCTTGAGGCTGTCCACCTCGGGCCGCTCTTCGGCCAACTCACCATTGATGTGCAGGCCGATGGTGTCCTCGCCATGGATCTGCGCGACCACGGCTCCGGCAGGGGCCTCGGCGTCCATCGCCTCAACCGACGCCTGCTGGACCTGCGCGGCCATGGCGACGAAATCGGATTCATGTTCGGGCAGCTCCAGTGCCAGCGAGACGCCGAGCGCCTGCGCGGCCTCGGTCAGGGTCTCAAGCCGCGCAAGGATGGCGGTGTCCGGGATCAGCGCGTCGCCGAACTCGGACGGGTTCAGGAAATCATCGTCGAACAGCGCGTTCTGCTGCAGGATCACCGCCACCACCGATCCCGGCGGGGTCAGGACCCAATGCACCGGCGCCGCAGCACCCGCCGCCGAGGCGACGGAATCGCCCGCCGGCAGCGAGACCCACGGCCCGCCGGACCAGACCTTCATCGGCGCGGTCGGGGCGATCCATGACAGCTCCACGCCCTCGGCCGTCGGGGCCGGTAGCGTCGGGGTCACGATGTTGCGGAAGCTGGCCTCGAAATCGCCCTTGGTCGCCAGCAGGACGGGCACATAATCCTGCGTCGGGATCGGATCGAGCTGCTGATCCTGAAGCCGTCCCAGCATCGGATCATAGTCAACGCGCATCCGGCCCGCTTCTTCGCTGATCCTGAACAGACCGATGAAATGCCAGATGGCTTCATCCACGGGACCAATCACCAGCATCGGCTTTTCCCCAACTGTCAGGAAGCGAAACGGGCATGAAACGACCCGGATGCGCAGCACTCGTTACAAAACAGGAACCCTGCGCGAAGGTGTCGCGCAGGGTCTTTTCGTGGGCGAGGGTCAGGACATGTCGTCGTCGCCGACCATGGTGGACGACATGTTGCCGCCGACCACGGTCATGTCGACCGTGTTGCCCAGTACGTTGGCGCCCATGACGATGCTCTGGTTGAACGCGCTGGTGTTCAGCAGCGCATCCGCCGAAGCGTTCGAGTAGCCGTTGACGTAGCCGTCATCGCCATTGCCCGAGCCCCAGCTTCCGGCATCGGCCCAGCCGCCATTGCCGGTCATCACCTGACCGCCCATGGCGCCATTGCCGCTGTCGAAGTTCATCGCATCGCCGCCCCAGGCCGTGCCGCCATCCGCCGAAGCGCTGCCGGTTCCGCCGCCCGAGGTCGCACCGGTCGAGCCGCCCATGGCGTCACCCGCCATGGCCGCAGCCATCCCGGTGCCAGCGCCGCCGGCGCTGCCGCCGTCGCCGCCCATGCCCATCGCATTGCCCATCCCGGCGCCCATGCCGTCGCCGGCCAGAGCTTCACCGATCAGGGTGTCGATGTCGGTCGCCGCGGCGCCAAGGCCGTAGCCGCCGGCACCCGCCCCGCCGTTGCCGCCTGCGCCGACACCGCCGCCGGCAGCGCCGTCGCCATTGCTGGCCCCGCCGTCACCGCCATTGCTGTCGCCCAGGTTGCCCAGCCCGACCAGGCCAAGGCCCAGACCCGCGCTGGTGGCCGCGCCACCGGCTCCGCCGTCGCCGGCATCGCCGCCGTCGCCAGCGTCACCGCTGTCGCCGCCATCCGCGCCGTCGCCGCCCATGCCGGCACCCAGAGCACCGGTCGCGCCGATGGTTGCGGCCTGACCGCCATCGGCGTCACCGCCGAGGCCCGCGCCGACACCCACGCCCAGCGCGCCACCGGCTGCGCCATTCGCGGTGCCGCCGATCCCGGCTGCCAGCGCCGCGGCCGTGGCGTCGCCGCCCGTCGCGTTGCCAGCCTCGGCGCTGGTGCTGCCACCATTGCCGGTGCGGGCGCTTGCGCCTTCGGCATCGCCGTCACCGCCGCTGGCCCGTGCCGAGCCGCTGCCGCCATTGGCATTGCCCGCAGCGCCACCGGTGCCACCGATCGGATCGGCGTCGATGCCGTCTTCAGCCGTGGCGGTGCCGCCCGTGCTGTCGCCGTTCTGGTTGAACGTGCCACCGTCATTCGACACGTTCGGGTTGTTCAGCGTGTCGTTGTCGCGCAGGTTCGAGGATTGCGACAGGACGTTGGCCGAATCGTTCCCGGCCCCGTTCAACGAGTTGTTGAGCAGGTTCTCGATGTTGGTGTCGTGGGTGTTCATCTTGCCGTCGCGGATGATGTTCAGGTTGCCCATCGTGCCGCTGAAGTTGTTGAAGTCGAGATCGGCAAAATCATTGTCGGTCGGCACCCAGCCATCCAACCCGAAATCGACATTGGTGTTCACGGTGGTATTGACCGCCGTATTCACCGCCGTATTGACATCGGTGTCCTGCGTCGAACTGTTCGTCGCATTGTTGTTGGCGTTGGTATTGGAGTTGCTGTTGTTGTTGGCCGTATTCGACGCGCCGTTATTCGCGGCGTTGTCCGAATAGTTCTTGGCGCCATTGAACGAGTTGTTCATGGCGTCGTTATGGGCGCCGTTATTGGCACCGTTATTGGCGCTGTTGCCAGCACCGTTATGCGCGACATTCCCGTTCAGGTTGAGATTGCCGTTCAGATTCCCGTTGGCGTTGCCATTCAGGTTACCGCTGGCATTGCCATTGGTATTGTCGTTGTCGTTGTTGTTGTCAGAATTGTTCGTCTGACTTTGGGTCTGATCCTGGTTCTGATCCTGGTTCTGCGAACCAGATCCGTGGCTTGGATGTCCCGGCCCGTGCGGAAGACCGTGCGTGGGCAGGGTGAACAGGTTCATGTTGCGGCTACCAGCCATGTTACTCGCTCCCAAGTTTGAACGGGCATGGCCAAATAAATCACAAGCCGCCCGTTCGTTTCACAGTGGATATAGCGGGACCGCCCAGTCGCCGAGCAACTGCTCACCGCATTCGCGGCGCGTCTGTCCGATTTCCGCTGCTTTCCAGATTCAACCCCCACTTCGGCTGAAACGGCGCGTCCCGGCGTTGCAAATGCCAGATCCGCTGAGAGTAGAGTAAACGCCGTTCAGAAATTGTTAATAGCCGGAAATAGAGACTAACCCGCTCGGCCTATGACTTATGGTCCGGGGAATTAGTCCCCCTGGTCGAATTGCTATGGTGGGGGCAAATGATCCGGGGCGCGGGGGCCATTGTAGGACTAGTTCATTCGGCTAGGTCATTCCTGACCGAATTGACGATGTCTTTGTGCAGGCGATTCACCCAGTTCCGCGGAAAGCTGGAAATTTCTTGCCAATGTGTTAACATTCGTCATCTGCTGTGTGGGTCACTAGTTCCGGGGAGGAGAGATGTCTATGCCGGATCGCGGCGAGCAGACCTGTGCGCCTGGAACTCCCTCAGTCCTGTTTGTCGGAAAATCATCCAACTTCTCGCCCAGATTGATCGCCGCCACGGGGCAGGATCTGGACGATGTGCAGCTTTCGGTGGTGCCGGACCCCGACTTTCTGACCGATTTCGCCGCCACCCAGGACCGCGCGCCCAATTTGGTTGTCATGGATGAACAGACACTTGGCAGCCTGACCGACAGCCAGCTGGAACAGCTGAACGCGCTGCACTGGACGGCGCTGGCGCTTGCCTACAACTCGATCGGCTATGCCGCGACCAGCTATCGCACCGTGCTCGCGCCCCGGAACGGCAGCGTCTTCGCGCTGAACACGCGACTCGATCTGTGGGTGACGATTCTGCGGCTGATTCTGCATGGCGGGGTCTATGTCTGCCCGCATGTGGTCCATCACGCCCCGCCCCCGGTGCCTGATGGTGATGACGGCGCGCGGCTGGACATCACCCTGACCCCGCGCCAGCGCGAGGTGATGAAGCTCGTCTCCGAAGGGCGCTGCAACAAGGAAATCGCCGCCACGCTTGGCCTGTCGGAACACACGGTCAAGCTGCACCTGCACAACGCCAACCGCCGTCTGGGTGCCAGCAACCGGACCGAGGCGGCCATGCGGTTCCGGTCGATCCGCTGATGAGCGCCCCCGAAAAGCCTGCCCAGCCCACCCCCGACCCGGCCGAGATGCAGGCCCGGCTGGATGATGTCCTGCTGCGCGTCGGGCGGCTGAACTATGTCTGGAGCAATACCGAAAGCCTGCTGATCCACCTGATCGCCGGGCTGACCGGCATGACGCAGCAGCAGTCGGTGGTGGTGTTCCTGTCGCTTGGCGGGACCAAGGGCCGCGTCGATCTGGTCGAGCGGCTGGCCAAGCTGGACGGCACCGACAGCGCGCTGCGCGACCGGCTGCTGCCGCTGATGGGACGCTTCTCGCGGCTGTCGGCCTCGCGCAATCGTTACAATCACAGCATCTGGTCCTTTGCCGAGGATGGCTCGATCTCGACCATCCTCATGCGCATCGCGGACCGCCGCGACCGCATCCGCATGGGCGCGCGCGAGGCGCTGGATGACGAGGAATTGCGCCGCATCGACACCGTGATCCAGGACCTGTCCGAGCTGAACCGCGAGATCTGGCTGTTCCTGCAAGAGACCGGCTTTCCCATCGAATAGCGGCGGGCGGGCGCAGGCCGCCGGCGATTCCAGCGTTGACCTAGATCAATGCCATCGGGCGCGCCGCTTCTATGTTTGCGCCATGGAATCGCTGCGCCGCGTCTTGATGATCGTCACCGCCTTGTGCCTTGCCCTCGCCGTCCCGGCCGGGGCGGCCATGGCGGGCACGCAGCTGGTCACGATTTGCGGTGACGCTGGCGCGCAGACGATTCGCGTCGACCAGAACGGCACCCCGGTTTCAGACGACGCGTGCGAACAGGGCCATTGCGCGGCCTGCCTCGTCCACGCCGCCCCACCGCCCACCGCCCAAAGGGCGGCGGCCCGGCCCACCGCGACCGCGCTGCCGCGCCCCGTGGCGCCGGTGCAGATCCTTCATTCCGCAACGCCACGTCACTGCCCCGCGCGAGGGCCCCCGTCGCCGCAGGATACCATATGACTATCGCTTACCGCTTTGCCGCCGCTTTCGCCCTCTCCCTGTTGCTTTCGCTGGTCCTGATCCTGCCAGCCTCGGCGGCATCGGTCCTGTCGCAGTTCCTGCCCGAGGAAAGCGCCGCCGAACTGGCGCCGGGTGCCGACAGCTTCGGCCCGATCCGTGACGACATGCCCATCGCGCCGGTGCTGAAGGGCGGCGAGACCATTGGCTGGGCCTTCGTGACCAGCGATTTCGTCGGCACGACCGGCTATTCGGGCAAACCCATCCACACCCTTGTTGCTGTCGGCCCGGATGCCAAGGTGCTGGGCGTCAAGCTGGTCAAGCACTCGGAACCCATCGTGCTGATCGGGATTCCCGACGCCAAGATGCGGGCGCTGGCGGCCGATTACGCCGGTCTCGATTTGGTGGCCGAGGCCGCGGCGGGCGGCTCGGCGCATGATCTGAACATCATCTCCGGCGCGACCGTGACGGTCATGGTCATCGACGATTCCATCGTGCGTTCCGGCCTGCAGGTGGCGCGGGCGCTGGGTCTGGGCGGGCTGTCCGTCGAGGCCGAATCTACCGGCCCGCAATACGAGATCAACGCCGATGCCGAACCGGTGGACAGCTGGGCCGAGGCCGAGGGCGACGGCACCGTGCGCAAGCTGTCCCTGACCGTGGGCGAGATCAACGAAGCCTTCGATGCCCACCCCGACACCCGCGCCTCGCAGCGCCCAATCAACGAGCCGCCCGAGGCCAGCTTCATCGACATGCACGCGGCCCTGGTCAGCCTGCCGACCATTGGCCAGCCACTGCTGGGACCGGCGGAATATGCCAACCTGGAAAGCTGGCTGGAAGAGGGCGACAGCGCGCTGCTGATCGTCGGCAGCGGGATCTATAGCTTCAAGGGTTCGGGCTATGTCCGGGGCGGCATCTTCGACCGCATCCAGCTGGTGCAGGGCGACGTCTCGGTCCGCTTCCACGACAAGCAGCACCGCCGCGCCAGCGTGGCCCCTGCCGACGCGCCCGAATTCAAGGAAATGGACCTGTTCCGCATCCCGGCGGATAGCGGGTTCGACCCGACCCAGCCCTTCCGCATCCAGCTGCTGGTCCAGCGCGACGTGGCGGCCATCGAAAAGGCGTTCCTGACCTTCGACCTCGATTACCGCCTGCCCGAGCGCTATCTGACCGAGCTTGCGCCCGTCCCCCCGACGCCCGAGGTCGCGGCCGCGCAGGACGCTGCCAAGACCGACGAATCGACCGCGCAGGCGCAGCTGTGGAAGCGCATCTGGGACGGCAAGAAGCCGCAGATCATCGTGCTGACGGCGATGCTGACGGTGCTGACCGGGGCCTTCTTCTTCCAGGAATACCTGACCCGGTCCGAACGCGCGGTCTATTGGTTCCGCATGTCCTTCCTGACCGTCACGCTGGTCGTGCTGGGCTGGATGTGGAACGCGCAGCTTTCGGTCGTGAACATCATGGCGCTGGCGAACTCGCTGGCGACGGGGTTCTCGTGGCAGGCCTTCCTGCTCGACCCGCTGACCTTCATCCTGTGGTTCGCGGTGGCGGCGGCGCTGATCTTCTGGGGACGCGGGGCCTATTGCGGCTGGCTGTGCCCCTTTGGCGCGCTGCAGGAACTGCTGAACCAGATCGGCCGCCGGCTGGGCATCCCGCAATACACCCTGCCCTGGGGCCTGCATGAACGCCTGTGGCCGGTGAAATACATGATCTTCCTGGGCCTGTTCGGCGTCTCGCTGGCGTCGCTGGATTATGCCGAGCGGCTGGCCGAGGTCGAGCCGTTCAAGACCGCGATCATCCTGAAATTCGTCCGCGCCTGGCCCTTTGTGGTCTATGCGGTCGGCCTGCTGATGGCGGGGCTCTTCGTCGAACGCTTCTATTGCCGCTATCTGTGCCCGCTGGGGGCCGGTCTGGCGATCCCGGCACGAATCCGGATGTTCGACTGGCTGAAACGCTATAAGGAATGTGGCAACCCGTGCCAGACCTGCGCCAATGAGTGCTTCGTTCAGGCCATCCACCCCACCGGCGAGATCAACCCGAACGAATGCCTGAACTGCATGCATTGTCAGGTTCTGTATCACAGCCACACGAAATGCCCGGTCGTCATCAAGCGCGACAAGCGCCGTGCCAGCCTGGCGAAACCGCCCATGCCGGACCTGTCCCCGCGCGAGGGCCTGTCCAATCATCCGAACATGCAACACAAGGGAGCATGACAATGACCGACCACACGAAATCCGGCATCAGCCGCCGCGGCCTGCTGGGCGCGACCGCGACCGGCGCCGTCCTGGGCGGCGTCGGCATCGGCGGCACCGCCGCGCTGCTGACCGGGGGCGCCAAGCCCGCCGCCGCCGCGACCGAGGGCGCCAGCTGGAACCCCAAGCCGGGCGAGCTGGACGAATATTACGGCTTCTGGTCCTCTGGCCAGACCGGCGAGGTCCGCATCCTGGGCATCCCGTCCATGCGCGAACTGATGCGCATCCCGGTCTTCAACCGCTGCTCGGCCACCGGCTGGGGCCAGACCAACGAGTCCAAGCGGATCATCAAGGAAAACATGCTGCCCGCGACCAAGGCCTTCCTCGAGGCCAATGGCAAGGAAATGCATGACAATGGCGACCTGCACCACCTGCACATGTCCTATACGGACGGCCGCTATGACGGCAAATACCTGTATATGCAGGACAAGGCCAATACCCGCGTGGCGCGCGTCCGCTGCGACGTGATGAAGACCGACAAGATCCTGGAAATCCCGAACGCCAAGGCCATTCACGGCATGCGTCCGCAAAAGGTGCCGTCGTCCAAATATCTGTTCTGCAACGGCGAGGATGAAGCCCCGCTGGTCAATGACGGCAGCACGATGCACGACGAATCGACCTATGTGAACATCTACACGGCGGTCGACACCGAAAGCATGCAGGTCGCATGGCAGGTGATCGTGTCGGGCAACCTCGACAACACCGATTGCGATTACGAGGGCAAATACGCCTTCTCGACCAGCTACAACTCGGAAATGGGCATGACCCAGGCCGAGATGACCTCGGCCGAGCTGGATCACGTCGTCGTCTTCAACATCCCGAACATCGAGGCAGGCATCGAAGCCGGCGATTATCAAGAGCTGAACGGCGTCAAGATCCTGGACGGGCGCAAGGAAAACGCGGCCAAGAAATACACCCGCTATATCCCGGTGCCGAACAACCCCCACGGCTGCAACATGGCGCCCGACAAGAAGCACCTGTGCATCGCGGGCAAGCTGTCGCCGACCGTGACCGTGATCGACGTGACCAAGCTGGAACCCGTGTTCAACGACGAGGCAGAGCCGGAATCGGTGATCGTGGCGCAGCCCGAACTGGGTCTGGGTCCGCTGCACACCGCCTTTGACGGTTCGGGCAACGCCTTCACCTCGCTGTTCCTCGACAGCCAGGTGGTCAAGTGGAACATCGAAAAGGCCATCGCCGCCCATAACGGCGAGAATGTCGATCCGATCATCTCGAAGCTGGACGTCCAGTATCAGCCCGGCCACCTCAAGACGACCATGGGCGAGACCCTGGACGCCGACGGCAAATGGCTGGTCTGCCTGTCCAAATTCTCGAAGGACCGGTTCCTGAACGTCGGCCCGCTCAAGCCCGAAAACGATCAGCTGATCGACATTTCGAGCGACGAGATGGTGCTGGTCCATGACGGCCCCAACTTTGCCGAGCCGCATGACGCCATCGGTGTCCACCGCTCGATCATGACCGGGATCAAGTCGGTCTGGGACCGTCAGGACCCGATGTGGGCCGAGACCCGCAAGCAGGCCGAGGCCGATGGCATCGATCTGGACGACTGGCAGGACACGGTGATCCGCGACGGCAACAAGGTCCGGGTCTACATGTCCTCGCAGGCGCCGACCTTCGCGCTGGACAGCTTCGAGGTCGAGCAGGGCGACGAGGTCACGGTGATCATCACCAACCTCGACGACATCGACGACCTGACCCACGGCTTCACCATGGGCAACCACGGCGTCGCGATGGAGATCAGCCCCCAGCAGACCTCGTCGGTGACCTTCGTGGCCGCCCGGCCGGGCGTCTACTGGTATTACTGCCAGTGGTTCTGCCACGCGCTGCACATGGAAATGCGCGGCCGCATGTTCGTCAAGCCGAAGGCGGCCTGATGATCCGCGCGCTTGCCCTTTGCCTGATCTGGGCGGTCCCTGCCGGGGCCGCCGAAATCGGGGTGCCTGCCGGCGATACCGCCGGCGGCACGGGGCTGGCGCGTGCCATCGCCGCGGCCTCGCCCGGCGATGTGCTGAAACTTGCCCCCGGCCTGCATCGTGGGCCGGTGGTGATCGACAAGGCGCTGACGCTGGATGGCGGCGACGGCGCCGCCCGGATCGACGCAGGCGGACGCGGCTCGGTCATTCAGGTGACCGCCGATGACGTGGTGATCCGCGGCCTGACGCTGACCGGATCGGGGTCGTCGCATGGCGACATCGACAGCGGCGTGCAACTGACCCGCGATGCCCACCGCGCTTTGGTCGAGAACAACCGGATCGAGGGCAATCTGTACGGCGTCGACATCCACGGTGCCGAAGACAGCATCGTGCGCGGCAACACCATCATCGGCCGCCGCGACCACCGCATGAACGACCGCGGCAACGGCATCTATGTCTGGAACGCGCCCGGCGCCGAGATCGACGGCAACGACATCCGCTATGGCCGCGACGGCATCTTCGCCAACAGCTCGCGCCGCAACATGTTCCGCAACAACCTGTTCCGCGACCTGCGCTTTGCCGTCCACTATATGTACACCCATGATTCCGAGGTCTCGGGCAATGTCTCGATCGGCAATCACCTGGGCTATGCGATCATGTATTCCGACCGCGTGCAGGTCTTGAACAATATGTCCCTGCGCGACCGCAGCCACGGCGTGATGCTGAACTTCGCCAATGGCGGCGACGTGGTGGGCAATCTGGTCCGCGGCGGGGTCGAGAAATGCACCTTCATCTATAACGCGCACAAGAACCTGATCGCGGGCAATGTCTATCAGGGCTGCGATATCGGCATCCACTTCACCGCCGGGTCCGAGCGTAACGGCTTCACCGGCAACGGATTCCTCGGCAATCGTAACCAGGTCAAATATGTCGGCAGCCGCGATCTGGAATGGTCGGTCGAGGGGCGCGGCAATTACTGGTCCGACCACCCGGCCTTCGATCTGAACGGCGACGGCATCGCCGACAGCGCCTTTCGCCCCAACGATCTGATGGACCATATCCTGTGGTCGCAACCCGCCGCTGCGCTGCTGACCGGCAGCCCGGCCGTGGCGCTGATCCGCTGGTCGCAATCCAGCTTTCCGGCCACCCTGCCCGGTGGCGTCCTGGACAGTTTTCCGCTGATGACGGCACCCGAGATCGCGGTGCCCGACGATGTGGCCGCGATGGAAGACGCGGCCAACCCTCCTTGGCTTTCAGGAAATTACGATGAACCCGAGATTGACCCTCTTGCAGCTCACTAAGCGGTTCGGCGGGGTCGCTGCACTGTCTGACGTGTCGCTGACGGTCGAACCCGGCCAGCGCGTCGCCCTGCTGGGCCATAACGGCGCCGGCAAATCCACCATGATGAAGATCATCCTGGGCCTGATCGATTTCGACAGCGGCAGCGTCAGCGTCGCCGGTGCCGCGCCCGGCAGCCGCGCCGCGCGGCAGGCGACCGCCTATCTGCCCGAAAACGTGGCCTTTCACCCGGCGCTGACCGGGGCCGAGACGGTGCGCCATTACCTGCGGCTGCGCGGCCACGACCCGCGCAAGGCCGAAGAGCTGCTGGAGCGTGTGGATCTGGCGCAGGCCATGCACCGCCGCATCGGCACCTATTCCAAGGGCATGCGCCAGCGCGTCGGTCTGGCGCAGGCGCTGATCGGCCAGCCCGCGCTGATGGTGCTGGACGAGCCGACAAGCGGCCTCGACCCGGTGTCGCGGCGCGGCTTTTATGCGCTGCTCGACGATCTGGCGACGCAGGGGACGGCGATCCTGCTTTCTTCTCACGCCTTGACCGAGGTCGAGGCCCGCACCGACCGCATCGCGATCCTGTCGCGCGGCGTCATGGTGGCCGAGGGCAGCATCGCCGAATTGCGCCGCCGCGCCGATCTGCCGGTGACGGTGACGATCACACCGCGCGACGAGGGCACCGTGCGCGCGGGCCTGCCGCAGGCGGTGGTGAACGGGCGGATGCTGACGCTGTCCGTGGCCCAGACCGACAAGCTGACGACGCTGGGTCGGATCGCGCAGCTGGGTGCGGCGGTCGAGGATGTGGACATCGCGCCCCCCACCCTTGAAGACATCTATACCCATTTCAGCCGCCCCGCTGAAAGCGAGGCCGCATGAACCGCATCCTCTCCCTCGCCGGAACCGAGTTCCGCATCGCGCTGCGCAACCGTTGGGTGGCCATCGCGGTCCTGCTGATGGCGGTGTTTTCGCTGGTGCTGTCGGCGGCGGGCTCTGCCCCCACCGGCGCGCTTGGCGCAGACCGGCTGTCGGTGGTGGTCGCCAGCCTGACCAGCCTTGCCGTCTATCTGGTGCCGCTGGTGGCGCTGCTGATGTCCTTTGACGCCGTCGCGGGCGAGGTCGAGCGTGGCACCCTGCCCCTGCTGCTGACCTATCCCGTCACCCGCGCCGAGGTGCTGGCCGGCAAGGCGCTGGCGCATCTGGCGGTGCTCGCCGTGGCGCTGGCCGTGGGTTACGGTCTGGCCGGGATCGCCGCGTTCCTCGCCGACCGCTCGGCCGTCAGTGGGCTGCCGGCGCTGCTGCGGCTGTTCTGGACGTCCGCCGTGCTGGGGCTGATCTTCATCGCGCTTGGCTATGCGCTGTCCTCGCTGGCGCGGCGTCCCTCGGGCGCGGCGGGGCTGGCGATCGGGCTGTGGCTGGGGCTGGTGGTGCTGTATGATCTGGGGCTGCTGGCCGCGGTCGTGGCCGATGGCGGCGGCGCCTTCACCACCCGCGCACTGCCCGCGCTGCTGCTGGCCAACCCGGCGGATGCCTTCCGGCTGTATAACCTCGCTGCCTCCGAAGCCACGGCCGCCGCCGCCGGTCTGGGCGGGGCGGCGAACGCGATCTCGCCGCTGGCCGCGCTTGCCGCGATGCTGGCTTGGGTGCTGGCCGCCTTTGCCGCCGCCTGGGCCGCGTTCCGCAAGGTGACGCCATGAGGGGTGCGATCCTTGCCCTGCTGCTGCTGGCCGCCTGCCGGACCGAAACCGCAGCCCTGCCCGAACCCGCGACCATGACCGAAAGCGCGGTCGGGCATTTCTGCCAGATGAACGTGCTGGAACATCCCGGCCCCAAGGGGCAGATCTGGCTCAAGGACGTGCTGTCGCCGCTGTTCTTCAGCCAGGTCCGCGACGTCGTCGCCTATCAGCGGATGCCCGAGCAAAGCCACGAGATCGTCGTCGCCTATGTCAACGACATGTCGCAGGCGCCAAGCTGGGAACATCCCGGCGTGGACAACTGGATGCGGGCCGAGGATGCGTTCTATGTCGTAGGCTCGGCCCGGGCCGGCGGGATGGGCGCGCCCGAGATCGTGCCCTTCAGCCAGCGCGCCGATGCCGATGCCTTTGCCGATCAGCATGGCGGCTCGGTCATGCAACTGGCCGAGATCCCCGACAGCGCGGCCCTGGCCCCGGTCGGCGCCGAACCTGAAAGCCCGCAGGATCAGGGCGACTACGCCGCCCGCCTGCGCGCCCTATCGAACGAGGTAAAGCCATGAAACGTCGCCGCTTTCTGACCATCACCGCCGGTCTCGCCGGCGCCAGCGCGCTGCCCGGCGCAGCGTTTGCCGCCGCATCACCGGCGGCCGAGCAGCTCTCGGTCTGGCGCGGCACGGCCATCGGCTCGGCCGCGACCATCGCCATCGCCGCCCCCGACGCGCAGGCGCATCTGGACGCCGCGCGTGCCGAGATCGCGCGGCTCGAGCAGGTCTTCAGCCTGTTCGACGCCCAGTCGCAGCTGTCGCGCCTGAACCGCGACGGCGCGCTTGAGGCCCCGGCGCTGGAACTGGTCGAATGCCTGTCGCTGGCCGGGCAGATCCATCGCGTGACCGACGGGCTGTTCGACCCAAGCGTGCAACCGCTCTGGGCCGCCTGGGCGCGTGCCGCGGCCGAGGGACGGCAGCCTACGGCCGCCGAATTGACCGCCGCGCGAAATGTCACCGGCTGGCAGCGGGTTAGCGTCGGGACCGACCGCATCGCGCTGCCGCAGGGGGCGGCGCTGACGCTGAACGGCATCGCGCAGGGCTATATCGCCGACCGGGTGGCGGCGCTGATGACCGCGCGCGGGCTGGGCGATGTCTTCATCGACAGCGGCGAGTTCCGCGCCATGGGCCGCCGCGCCCCCGACCGCGAGTGGGAAGCCACCCTGCCCGGCGGCGCCACCGCCACGCTGCGCGACCGCGCCATGGCCACGTCCTCGCCCATGGGCACCAGCTTCGACGGCAAGGCGGGGCATATCCTCGACCCCCGCAGGGGTCAGCCTGCGGGCGCGGTCTGGGGCTCGGTCACGGTGACGGCCGGACTGGCCGCAATCGCCGACGGCCTCTCGACCGCCGCCTGCCTGATGCCCGACCGCGCCAGCATCGAAGCCGCCTGCGCGAAACTGCCGGATGCGAGCCTGACGCAGGCCTTGGCGGCCTGAGCGAGGCCGGTCTGCGGCTAATCGCTGCGGTTCCAGTCAGCATCACTGTTTCAGACTGTGCGTGAGCCTGCCACACTGACAGTTGATTAGGTCCCACCCCACCCCGAAACGCCAACGGCCCGGCAGCACCTCTGCTGCCGGGCCTTTGCTTGTTTCCTTCGCTCAGATCCGCTCAATCCGCGCCGGCAGGCCCTGCCGCACCGTCGCGCCCGAGATCGGATCGACCCAGACGCCCGGCTGGTTCCGCGTCGGGTCCAGCATCCCCAGATCGTTCTGCGACACGCCGCTGGCCAGCCTTGGGTCGGCCGGGGTCACGTTGCCGTCGATGGTGATGTCGGAGGCGCCGAAGGCGCGGTGGCCAAAGCCGTGCTCGATGGCGATGGTGCCGGGGGCGACGCCTTCGCGGACCACCACCTCGGTTTCCAGATTGCCGCCCGGCGTCGACAGCCGCACCCGGTCGCCGGTGGACAGCCCATGTGCCTCGGCCACCGCCGACCCGACATGGACCGGGTTGGACCCCACGATCCGCAGCAGCACCTTGGCGCCCACGGAATACGAGTTCTGAAGCGGCGACTTGAAGCTGACCACCTTCAGCGGCCATTCGCCCGCCGGGTAGTGCTGCGCGACCGGCGTGCCATCGGCAAAGACCGGTTCGC
Source organism: Paracoccus jeotgali (assembly GCF_002865605.1). Taxonomy (NCBI): domain Bacteria; kingdom Pseudomonadati; phylum Pseudomonadota; class Alphaproteobacteria; order Rhodobacterales; family Paracoccaceae; genus Paracoccus; species Paracoccus jeotgali. The sequence continues at coordinate 3,026,850 of NZ_CP025583.1, read as the reverse complement.
GCCAGCCTGCCGTGCCGGGGCTGCGCTGGCCGGTCATGGCGTTTTTCGCCGCACCCACGCCCTCGTTATAGATCTGCAGGGGCTGCTGCCAGCGGTGGCGGGCCAGTTCGCCCTCGTGGCTCTGGCTCTTGTTCTCGTAGCGGCCGCCCTTGGCATAGATGGTGGCCGCGCGCCGCCATTCGTCCGGGCGCAGCACCGATTGCAGGCTGTCGAGAATCCGCGTCACGCCCGAGACCTCGATATCGTCGTCGCTGGCATCCGCGACCGGCGTTCCCAGCGAGGCCACGTTGACCGCGCCGCGCAGATAGAAATCCTCGGGCCGGTTCAGCGGGTGCAGATTGCCGTCCGCGTCGGGAATCGCGTTCTCGCCAAAGCCGGGCAGGTCCAGCCGCTTGGCCAGCGCGATCAGGAACATGTCGGAATCGATCGGCACGCCCTCGGCGGTGCGGCCGACGCGGGGTTCGATCACCGGCCAGCGCGCCGTCGTCACCTTGGTCGGCACCCCATTCCACGGCTTGGCGAAGCCCCAGCTTTCATACATCACCGTATCGGGCACGATGTAATCGGCCAGCGCCGAGCTTTCGTTGATGAAGGGGTCGATGGCCACGATCAGCGGCACCACCGCCGGATCGCGCAGCTTGTCCAGCATGTGCTGGATGCCGCCGATGCCATAGACGGGGTTGGCGTTGCGCAGGAACAGCGCCTCGACGCCGTAAGGATCGCCGCCCAGCATCGAGGCGAACCATTCGGTCGCCAGCCCCGGCGCGTTGGGATACCAAGGCGAGTTCGCCGGATAGGGCTTGCCCGCCGCCTTCGCCGCCTTGAAGGCCGAGGTCTTTTCATACGGCACGTTCCGGCCCAGAGGCAGGCCGGTCGGCACCACCTCGTTCTGCACGGTTTCCAGATCATAGACCGGACCCTTGCTGTCCGGGAACCAGCCGCCCGAGATGACCGTCCCGCCCTTGTGGTTCAGGTTGCCGATCAGCGCGTTGATCGTCATCAGCGACCAGGCGTTGTAGAAGCCAGAGCCGCTCATCATGCCGCCATGGCTGTTGACGGCGGCCTTGCGGCCGTGGCTGGTCAGCCGGTTCGCCAGATCGGCGATGGTCGCGGCCAAGATGCCGCAATCGGCGGCATAGTCGTCCAGGCTGCGTGACATCGCCTCGGCCCGCAGCAGGCTGAGGCCGGTTGCGACCTCGACCGGGCCCTGCGGCGTCTCAATCCGGCCCTGAAAGAACAGCGGCGCGGCGCGGTCGCCCGCGGCTTCGGCCCCGCCCGCAGCGGCGATGGTATAGGGGTCGGCCTCGCCGTAAGCCTCGCCCTCGACCGTCAGCCCCAGGTCAGAGCCGCGCAGATGCCGGCCGATGCGGGGGTGGTCGGGGTCGGTGATGACCAGATGGGTGGCGTTGGTCCAGTTCGCCTCGCCCGCCGCCTCGGCCGCGTCGGCGCTTGGCTGGGCCAGATAGGGCTGGTTGACGCGGTCATTTTCGAACATCCAGCGGATGATGCCCATGGCCAGCGCGCCGTCGGTGCCCGGGATGATCGGCAGCCAGCGCGCGCGCTGACCCGAGGGGCCGCTGTCGGCGTTGTTCAGCACCGGATCGACGACGACATAATCCAGCTTGCCGGTGCTGCGCGCCTCGGCCAGCAGCGCGCCGATGCGCTTGAAGGGGTTGCCGGCGTTGCCCGGCGCGGTGCCGACGAACAGGATGAACTCTGCCTCGCTGAAATCGGGCTTGGCGTGGGGCATCTTCTTGACGTCCCCGAACAGCGCCCCCGACCCCGACCGATACGAGCCGCCGCAATAAGAGCCGTGGCGGACATAGTTGGTCGAGCCGAAGCCCTGCTTCAGCCAGCGCAGGTTCATCACGTCGCGCCCGTCATCGACCGAGCTGAGCATCGCCAGACCGTTGGCGCGCGGCCCCATCTCGGGCGCGTCGGCGCGGATCGGGGTGTCCAGATCGCGGATCTCGCGCAGGCCGGCGACGCGGCCTTCGCCGAACAGATCGCCGCCGTCGCAGATTTCCGCAACCAGCTGCTCAAAGCTGATCGTCTGCCACTCGCCCGAACCACGCGGGCCGACACGCTTCAGCGGTTGCAGCACGCGGCGCGGGTTCTCGACCTGCTGCAGCACCGCATTGCCGCGCCCGCAGGCGGTCGACCGCGCGCCGTGACCCTGACGCGCGCCCACCTGCGCCATCGCCTTGAAGCTGTCGCGGACCGGCGTTTCATAGGGCAGATAATCTTTGGTGCTGAGCGGGCTATAGGGGTTGCCGGTCACCCGCAGCACGCGGTTTTCCTTGCGGTCGATCTTGACGCGCACCCCGCACATGGTCGTGCAGCCGATGCACATCGCATAGCTGACCGCGATGTCGGGGTTCAGTTCCAGATCGCCGGTCACCGGGTCGATGCTGAATTCCGGCGCCTGCGAGTTGCCGGTCAGGGCGCTGGCGGGCACGGCGCCCGCCCATTTGCCCTTGACCAGGTTGCGGGCGGTGTCGGCATAGCCCGCGCCGAAGGTGGCCAGCGCCCCGGTGGCAGCGGCGCCTTTCAGGATGTTGCGACGTGTGGACATGGGATGTCTCCTTACACAGGGCGGGCCGGGACGGGCGCAGGGCGCAGGCGCGCGGGTCGCGCGGGCGCGGTGGCCTCGTCCCAGGGAATGAAGGTGGTGTAGGCGATCAGCAGGAACAGCCACAGGCCGAAGGTCCCGATGACCCCCATCAGCCCGTCGATCCCGGTCGGCATCAGCGCGTCATACAGACCCGAGCCGACCTTGGGCACGGCCTGACCGCCCATGAACACCACCCAGCGAAACATCCAGGCGGCGTGGATCGCCAGCAGCCCGGTGACCCAGCCGCTGCGATGCGGCCAGACCAGCGCCACCAGCAGCGTGACCGCGATGGTCAGCGCGCCCCAGATCGCGATGCGCTGCCAGACGACAAAGCCCGCGACCGAGGCCAGCGCCTCGCTGTGACGCGGGCTCAGCCCCGACATCGAGACGATGAACCACGCCGCCCCCAGCCCCGCGACCAGCAGCAGCCACATCGCCAGCAGGCGGTTCAGCCGCGTCTCGACCGCCGGGCCAGAGTGCAGCGCGCGGCCCAGGACCAGCATCACCCCCAGCGCGCCGACAAAGCCGGTGGCAAGGAACTGCAGCGGCAGGAAGGGCGTGTTCCACAGCGGGCGAGAGCGGACGACGAAGACCTCGACCCCGGTATAGAGCAGCACGATCAGCGCCAGGACGCCCGCACCGATCCCCAGCAGCGGCGCGAAGCCGTTGCCCGCGCCATTCAGGCTCAGCCAGCGGAACAGCCAGGCAAAGCGCCAGTCGCGCTGGCCCATGGCGTGAAACTGCGGGCGATGGACCGCCCAGGCAAAGCCCAGCAGCAGCGCGACATAGCCGGGCACGAACCACGCGCCCCAGGCCATCCACGACCGCAGATTGGGGAAGGCGTAAAAATGCCAGAAGCGGAACGGCTGGTGAAGGTCGGCCAGCAGCGCCACCGGCGCGGTGATGCCGGTGGTGACGGCCACCATCAGCGCCAGCCGGGCCAGCGGCAGAGAGCCCTGCCGCCCCAGCGCCAGCACCGGCAGCGTCATCAGCAGCGCCGTGGTGGAGATTGCGATCAGAAAGAAATATTGCACCGCCCAAGGCAGCCAAGCGGCCTCGTGAACGGTCCCGACAAGCTCGTGAACCTGCATCAGATCATCCCCCTCAGACGTGATCGGCGGGCAGGTTCAGCGGCGGGCGATAGGCGGCCTCACCGGCCACGCGCCCCTGCAACGCTTCATCGAGCCCGATGTAATAGACGTTCGGATTGGTGTGCATTTCCGGCCGCAGCACCGAGACCGGGTTCTCGGCCAGCATCCGCGACACCTCGCTGTCGGCGTCGTTCAGATCGCCGAAGTTGCGGGCGCCGCCGACGCAGGTCTCGACACAGGCCGGCAGCAGGCCGACGGCGGTGCGGTGATAGCAAAAGGTGCATTTGTCCGCGACCTGGGTCTCGTGGTTGATGAACCGCGCGTCATAGGGGCAGGCCTGCACGCAATAGGCGCAGCCGACGCAGCGGCTGGCATCGACCAGCACCTCGCCCGTGCCTTCGACCTTGAAGGTGGCATCGACCGGGCAGACCGGGACGCAGGGCGGGTTTTCGCAGTGGTTGCACAGGCGCGGCAGCATGACCATGGCCGGGTCGCCGCCATCCTGCAGCACCTCATAGACCGAGACATGGGTGCGGAACGCCCCCTCGGGCACGTCGTTTTCCATGATGCAGGCGACCGTGCAGGCCTGGCAGCCGATGCATTTGCGCAGATCGACCACCATGCCCCATTTCGGGCCGGTTTCAGCGGCGGCACCCGCGGCATGGGCGGCACCCCCGGCATGGGCGGCGCCGGCGACCGAAGCCGCGGCCCCCATGCTGACCCTGCCCAGCGCCTCCAGAAAGCCGCGTCGGTTGGTGGTGTTCATCTTCGAGTGTCCTTCTTGTGGAACACTCTCGATCTAGGGCGCGGGCGGGTCGGCGCGCCATCGGGGCAAACCCGCAAGGGCTAGGGGTAAACCCCTAATCCTGCCCCCATCCGGCCGCGACAAGCCGTCGCACCAGTTCCGCCGCGCTGCCCGCGCCCATCTTGTCCATCAGGTTATGGCGATGAATCTCGACGGTTTTCTGGCTGATCCCCAGATCGGCCGCGATCTGCTTGTTCAGCCGCCCGGCCAGCACGGCGCGGGCGACCTCGGCCTCGCGCGCGGTCAGGCTGGCAAGGCGGTCGTCCAGCGCCGCCCGCATCCGGCGCGCGGCGGCGGTGTCGCGGCTGATCGCAATGGCCTCGGTCACGCGATTGACCAGCGCCATGCCGTTGACCGGCTTTTCCAGAAAATCCAGCGCCCCCTGCTGCATCGCCCGCACCGCCGCCGGCACATCGCCGTGCCCGGTGATCATGATGACCGGCAGGGGGCAGTCGAGGTCGCGCAGCGCGTCCAGCAGTTCCAGCCCCGACATGCCCGGCATCCGCAGATCGGCGAGGATGCAGCCCGGCCGGTCCGGGTCCAGCACCGCCAGCAACTCGGCCCCGCCCGCATGGCAGCGCACGTCGAGGCCCAGCGCTGACAGCAGAAAGGCCAGCCCCTCGCGCGCGGCCTGATCGTCGTCGACGACGTGAATGACCGCCTCATCCGTCATGGTCGGCCCCTTTCCGTTCCAGATCGTCCCCGGCCACCGGCAGCCAGATCGTCACTACCAGCCCCGACCCCGTGGCCGGCGGCCCGGCCTGCATGGTGCCGCCATGGGCTTCGACGATTGACCGCGACAGCGCAAGCCCCAGCCCGATCCCGTCGGGCTTGGTGGTGTGGAACGCCTCGGCAAAGCGGGCCAGCGCGGCTGGGTCCATGCCGGTGCCGTGATCGCGCAGCCGCAGCGTGACACCGGGCTTGGGCGTCGTGTCCGAGCGCAAGGTTATGTCGATGCGGCGGTCCTCGGGCGGGGTCGTCTGCATGGCGTCGATGGCGTTCTGGACCAGGTTCAGCAAGACCTGCTGCATCTGGATCGGGTCGGCCAGCACGCGCGGCAGGTTGTCGGGCGCGTCGATGGTGACGCTGACCCCGCCGCGATTGGCGGCCGGCGCGAACAGCGCCTGCGAGTCGCGCAGCAGATCGGCCGGGCGCAGGGGCTGCATCTGGACCTCGCGCTTGCGGACAAAGGCGCGGATGCGGCGGATCACCGTCGCCGCGCGCTCGGCCTGCTCGGCGATGCGGGTGGCGGCGGTCTGCATCTCGGGCGCGGTCATGGTGCCACCCTGCAGCCGGATCAGGCTGCCCTGCGCAAAGCCAGAGATCGCCGCCAACGGCTGGTTCAACTCATGCGCGATGCTCGACGCCATTTCGCCCAGGATCGAGAGGCGGGCGACATGTTCGATCTCGCGCCGGTGCTGGCGCTCGGCCTCTTCCATGCGCTGCCGCTCGGCCATTTCCAGCCGCAGGCGGTGGTTGCTGTCGTCCAGCTCGCGGGTCCGCTGGCGCACGCGGCGCTCGATCCGGACGGAATAGATCGCCCAGAACAGCAGCGCCAGCGCCAGCGCGATCAGCCAGTCGCGGTAATCCTCGACCACGTCGCCGGGCGAAACGGGGCCGCGCGCATAGGGGCCGATCCGCAGCCGCCGCAGCAGGTCGTGGACGGGCTGGTAATCGACCGGCACCGTCCAGCGCGTGTCGCCGCCCATCGCCAGCAGGGCCAGCGCCACCTGCTTGGCGGTGTCGGGCGGCGTGGCCTCGGTCTTGGCAAAGGGCCAGCCGGGATAGATCCGGGTCGAGACGGCGCAGTCCGAGCCGCCGGAATCGCGCTGCGCGAACACCCGCAGCGCGTCATAGCGGCCGGGATGATCGGCCTGCAGCTGTTCCAGCATGCAGGCCCGCATCGCCCCGGCATCGGCCTGCCCGTCCAGCACCGCATCGGCCACGCGCTGCATGGGAAAGCCGGTCTCGACCAGCTCGATACGCGACGGCAGGCGGGGGTTGGAGTCCATCATCTCGCCCCAGATCAGGCGAAAGCCGCCGAACGCCTCGGTCGACACCACGGCGAGGCGCTTGCCGGCCAGATCGTCAAGGCTGTCCAGATCCTGCGTCGTGATCAGGCTGCCGGCCACCGGGGCGTCGTCCTCGGTCGTCGCGATGCGGCTGATGCGGTGGCCGTATTCAAGCTGCGCGTAGTGGCCGGGGTTCGTGATCACAAAATCCACAGCGCCCTCGGCCAGCGCCGCATCCAGCGCCGGCATGTCCAGCGCCACCAGCCGAAAGTGATGATCGGGCAGCGCCGCGTTCAGCCCCTGAACCGTGTACGCCCAATGTGACAGCGCGTAATCGGCCCCGGCATAATCGAGGACGCCGATCCGCAGCTCTTCCGCCGCGGCCTGCACCGGGATCGCGGAAAGGCAGAGCGCCGCCAGCAGCGCCCTCATGGCTCGTGCTCTTTCCGGCCTGCGAGGATCTCCGCCTCCACCTGCCGCGCGGCCGCTGCATGACCGGGACATTGCGCCGGGTCGTCCTGCGCCCCCGGATGCACCATCACAACGCAATCGGGGCCGGTTGCATCCAGCAGACGCGGCAGCCAACGCCGCACGCTGACCGGATCGTCCAGCCGCAGAAACCCGCTGAAATCCTCGTTGACGCGCCAGCCCATTCGCCGGAAACGCCGCCGCGCCGCCCGCGCCAGCGAGGCGACCAGCAGCGTCTTTGGCCCACCCGCGCGGATATTGCGGCGCAGCCCGCCCGCCCCACGAGGCAGCGGGACGCGCAGCCATGTCGCCTCGCCTTTCGGCAACGCGGCCGCGGCGGCGGCAAAGCCGGGCAGGCAGTGGACATGCTGATGACCGTCATAGAAATCGGGCAGCCGCTCGAACCGATCCTGAAACGCCTGCGCCTGCCGCGCGAAATCCCCCAGCAGCGCTGCCGGCACCCGCCCCCGCAGCGCGTCCCGCAGCAGTTGCGAGATGGTGGGCGCGGCGGGGTCAGCGTCAAATCTGTGGGTCAGGTTCAGATGCAGCCCGATTTGCGCGCCCTGCCGCCGGCAGCGTTCCAGCCGCGCCAGATGATCCGGCGGCAGCGCGCCGTCGATCATCACCGACGTCGCGTCGATCGCGCCGTTTTCCAGCAGGGTCAGGATGACCTGATTGTGCCGCAGCCCCAGCCCGAAATCGTCGGCGACCAGAACGCCCCTCACCGCCCGCGGCCTGCCTTTGACAGCGGCGCGACCTGCGGTTCGGCCCCTGTCGCAGCCCCGTCGGCGTTGATCGTCACCCGGTCGCGGATGATGAAGCTGGGGCGGTTCTTGGCCTCGAGCACGCCCTTGCCGACATATTCGCCCAGCAGCCCCAGTGCCAGCATCTGCATCCCGCCGAAGAACGAGATCAGCGTCAGGACCGAGGCGATCCCCGCCGGGTTGCCGCCGACCAGCAGCCGCTCGACCACGATGAAGATGCCGTAAAGGGTGCTGAGGCAGGCGATGATCAGCCCGAACAGCGCCATGAACCGCAGCGGCGCGATGGTGAAGCTGGTCAGCGCATCCAGCGTCATGGCGAAAAGCTGCGCCGGGCGAAAGCTGGAGGTGCCGGCCATGCGCGGCTCGGGCGTGAAGGGGATGGCCTTTTGGCGGAACCCGACCCAGCCATACAGCCCCTTCATGAAGCGCTGGTTTTCCGGCATCGCCAGCAGCGCGTGGCAGACCGGCTGCGTCAGCAGCCGGAAATCGCCCGCGTCGCGCGGAATGACGAAGCGCGCGCCGTGATTGATGGTGCGATAGAACAGCCAGGACATCAGCGCCCGCAGCGCGCCCTCGCTTTTCCGGCGCTGATCCTTGTAGGAATAGACGCTGTCATAGCCTTCTTCGAGCCAGCCCGTGACGAAGTCCAGCGCGGCCTCGGGCGGGTGCTGCAGATCGGCGTCCATCAGGATCACCGCATCGGCATCGGCCGCAGCTTCCAGCCCTGCCGACAGCGCCGCCTCTTTCCCGAAATTGCGCGAAAACTGCACGATCTGCGCCGGACGGCCGCCGAACTCCTGCGCCTTCAGGATGTCATAGCTGTCATCGGCGCTGCCATCGTCGATGAAGACCAGCCGGACCTGCAACGCGAATAACCGCTCGAGCCGGTCGGCGACCGACAGCAGCCGGTCCAGCAGCGAGGCGATGTTCTCGGCTTCGTTGTAGATCGGAATGACAAACGCCAGGCTTTTCATTCCGGGCTCTTTCGGCTGCTGACAAGGGGCTGGCCCAACCTAGTTAACCCCGCGCCCAAGCACAATCGGCCCGCGAACGGCAGCGCTGGGAATCCGCCGCCGAAGGGCTTACAGACCCCCCGAACCCGCAGCCCCGCCACGGACCCGGATCATGAGCCTGAATTTGACCAAGATCCTGCGCTTTCTGATCGTGGGCGTCGGCAATACGGCGGTCGATTTCGCCGTCTTCTGGCTGCTGCAGGGGCTGGCGCCGCTGCTGGCCAATGTCATCGCCTGGGGGGTCGCGGTCCTGTTTTCCTATGCGCTGAATTCAAGCTGGACCTTCCAGCGCGGTCGCAGCCATTGGCAGGCGCTGCCGCGTTTCGTCATGGGGGGCGCGCTGGTGTCGCTGGCGATCTCCTCGCTGTCTCTGGGCCTGATGACCGGCTGGATCGGGCTGTGGCCGGCCAAGATCGTTGGGACCGTCGTCGCGGCGGCGCTGAATTTCCTGGTCGCGCTGTGGTCGATCGAATCCGCGCGGGGCCGCCGGGCATGAGCGTCACCCGCCCCTCGCCCGCGCGCCTGGTCGGGCTGTTCGTGCTGTTTCAGCTGGTCGTGCTGACGGTGGTGCCGGCATGGCTCAGCACCTCGCCGCCGCTGGATGTGGTCGAGGGCTGGGGCTGGGCGCCGCATTGGCTGCTGGGCACGCACAAGCACCCGCCGATGCCGGCGTGGTTCCTGCAGGCCGGCTATCTGCTGCTGCCGGACAGGATCTGGACGCCCTATCTGCTGTCGCAACTGGCGGTGGCGGTGACCTATCTGCTGGTCTATCGCACCGGGCGGCTGCTGATGGACGCCCGCAGCGCCGCGGCGGGCACCCTGCTGCTGGCGGGGTCGCTGTATCTGACCTTCCTGACGCTGGAGTTCAATCACAACGTCATCCAACTGCCCTTCTGGGCCGCGATCATCCACGTCTTTGCCCGCATCCTGCGCAGCCCGCAGCGGACCGCGCTGTGGCTGCTGCTGGGGGTGCTGATCGGCTGCGGAATGCATGCGAAATACTCGATCATCGTGCTGGCGGTGGTGGCGGGGCTGGCCGGGCTGCTGTTTCCGTCCACCCGCCCGCACTATCGGACGCTGCGCCCGTGGCTGACCATGGGCGCGGCGCTGCTGGTCTTTGCGCCGCATCTGCTGTGGCTGGCGACGCATGAATTAAAGCCGCTCGGCTATGCCGCCGACCGCTCGGTCGAGAAGGCGGGGGCGTGGGGGCCGCTGGCGTTTCTGGCGGCGCAGCTGCTCAATCACCTGCCGATGCTGGTGCTGCTGGCGGTGGCAGGTCTGCGCAAGCTGCCGCGCCCGCAGCCCTTTGCCCTGCCCGCCGCGCAGAGCCTGCTGTTCCTGCGGGTCTTCACCTTTGGCCCGGTGCTGCTGGTCGTGCTGGGCAGCGCGCTGACCGGCGCCTCGCCCCGCGACATGTGGGGGATGCCGATGTTCACCATGCTGGGGTTGTGGATCGTGGCAGAATTCGCGCGCGACTGGCCCACCGACCGGCTGCGGCGGCTGGCTTGGACGGCGGCGGGGATCGTGACGCTGGCGGCTGTGGCTTTTGCCGCCCAGGCGTGGCGCGCGACCGATCACCGGCCCGCCCGCCCCTTCTGGCCCATGCAGCAGATCGCTGCTCAAGCCCATGCCGCGTGGCAATCCGAGCGTGACACGCCCCTGCGCATCGTCGGCGGCGATCGCTGGCTGGCGGGGCTGGTCAGCATCGCGCTGTCGCCCGCGCCGGCTGTCGCCGTCACCGACGATCTGTCCGATTCGCCATGGATCACCCCCCAGGATCTCGCGGCTCATGGGATGCTGTATCTGGTCCAGCCGCCAGCCGCGCCGCCCGCCGAGCTGTGCCCGGTCCATGGTCCGGCGCACCCCATCGACCCCGCGCAGCCGCACCTGCCGCCGATGGCCGCCTTTGTCTGCCATCCGCACGCGGGACGCTGAGCCGATCAGCCCTTGGCGCGGAACTTGCGCAGATTGTCAGCGCTCCACGCCTTGCCGGTATGGGTCCGCAGCCCTTCCGCGTTGAGATAGGCCGCCAGCGCCGCGTTGCCCCCGTGCGGGGCCGCGGCAAGCGCCGCCAGCACGTCCTGCCGGTGGCTGTCCTTGCGCTGCGCATGATCCTGCCAGCGGCTGGCCCAGTCGCGGAAATGCGCCGCCGGATCGAAGCGCACCCCGGCAAGGAAGATCGGGTCCGGGGCGGCGAAATGCGCGCCCGCGTCGTTCATCAGCCGCATCAGGTCGGGGTGGCGCCGCCAGCCGAGCACCTGCCCGAAATCGACCAGCACCGGCACCAGCTCTGGCCGGGCCTTCGCCGCCTGCGCGATCTCGGCCGCGACCTCGGGCGTGCCACGGTCGGGCGCGTTCTCCATAAAGGCGGCCTCTGCCGCCAGCACGCCATGCAGCGCCGCGACCTCGCGCCGGATGATATCGCGCTGATAGCGGATGGTGCGGCTGATCCGGGCGGCGTGGTCCACGCCGTCGAACCGGGTAAAGCCCAGCCACGGCACCGGATAGGTCCAGTAGATCCCGAAATAGCCCTGCATGCGGAAAATCCCGACAGATCGACCCAAGGGCGGGCCGCCATGGCATGTTAAGGACAGGTTAATGAAAGGAAAGATCATGCAAGACAAGATCAGCGCCTGCCTGCTGGGCGGGGCCATGGGCGACGCCATGGGGGCAGATATCGAGTTCTGGAGCCTCGACCAGATCCGCCGCGAGGGGGTCCGTGCCTCGGACAGCATCACCGACGACACTCAGATGACGCTGTTCACCGCCGAAGGGCTGATCCGCGCCCGGGTCCGGGTCGCCGAACGCGGCATCTGCGCGCCCGAGGCGGTCGTCCACCACGCCCTGCTGCGCTGGTATGTGACCCAAGGCGGCAGACCGCAGATGCAGGTCTGCGACCGGGGCCTGATCACCGATCCGCGCCTGCACCGCCGCCGCGCGCCGGGGCTGACCTGCCTGTCGGCGCTGGCCGAGGCGACGCGCTTTGGTGAACCGGCGCTGAATGACAGCAAGGGCTGCGGCACCATCATGCGCGTCGCCCCCTGCGCCCTGATCGCAAGCGACGCGCGGCAGGCAGAACAGCTGGCCCACGACACCTCGGCCTTGACCCACGGCCATGTTCTGGGGATCGAGGCAGCCGTCGCGCAGGCGCGCATCCTGTTCGAACTGCTGCATGGCGCCTCGCTTGCCGACGCGGTGGGCGCGGTGGCGCTGTCCGCGCCGATCATGCGGGCGCTGGATGCCGCGATGACCGCACCGGACGACGGCAAGCCGGACACCGTCGAGAGGCTGGGGGAAGGCTGGGTGGCCGAAGAGGCGCTGTCCATCGCCGTCTATGCCGCGCGGGTGGGGCGCGATCCGGACCACGGGCTGCGGATTGCCGCGATCCATTCCGGCGACAGCGACAGCACCGCCGCCATTGCCGGAAACCTGCTGGGGCTGCTGCACAGCCAGCAGGTGCTGGCCACCTGCCCGCCCCTGCGCGAACGCGACCTGATCGAGGGCGTCGCCCGCGACCTGACCCTTGCCCGCGCCGATGCGTTGAGCCCCGACCTCTCCGCGCGTTATCAGGGCTGGTGAGGGTGACGGCTTCCCGCCCTCAGACCCGCTCGACCTGAAGGAACAGCTCGCTTTCCGGCAGTTCGAACCCGCGCAGCAGCACGTCGCGGCGCGAGACGGGCGCGAAATCCCAGCAATCCACGCCGACATTGATCTGGTTCGCCGCCCCCTGCCAGTTCAGATGCACATGCCCGAACAGGTTGACCGAGCCGGAGCGCGCGTGATTCCACGTCACCAGCGGGTAGTGGCACAGCACGAACAGCTGATCCTCGTCCTGCACCTCGACAAGGTGATGGGTGCTGGCCCAGTCGACGGCGTCCAGCAGCCAGACCGGATTGTGATTGCCCTGCACCAGATGCTTGCGGCCGGGCAGGCGGTTGAAGGTCGCGGTGGCCGCCGCGCGCCCGGCGTCATCCTCGCACCAGGCGAAGTCGCCGATGATCCAGAAATCATCCTGCGGGGCCACGACATCGCTGGCCCGCGCGATCATCGCCTCGTCCATCTGGGCGGTGCTGGCAAAGGGGCGGGCGAAAAAGCGGCGGATGCCGTCATCGTTGAAATGCGTGTCGGCGGTGTACCAATGGGGCATGCGTGATCCTGCCAGATAAGAGTCGCGGGATCGGTTCTAGCGTTCTGACAGGGCTGCAGAAAGCCCTGAAGTTGCGGGCGGTTAACCGATCATGTCAGGCGCGGGTGGCGCGAGACATACCAGCCCTCGCCCGCCTCGGCGAAACCCGCCATGACCGCCGCGACATCGGGCGGCGGGGTGGTCTGGCCGCGGGCGATCTTGCGGGCGACCATGGAAAACGTGTTCATCCGGGGCGCAGGCGGGGTGACCAGAAAACGCTCATTGGTTTGCAGGATCACGATGTCGGGCTGCTCATGGGCGATAATCTCGTCGTCCCAGGCGCCGGTGCTCCAGACGCTGACCAGACGGCGGCAGGCAGCGGCGAGATAGCGGATCATGTAATTGGCCGAGCTGCCCCCGAACAGCAGCACCGTGCGGTCCAGCGGCGCCTGATCGTTCCGGAAGATGCGGATATTGCCGTGATGGGTGACGAAGTTCTCGAACACGCAGCGCGAGGTATCGGGCCATGCGGCAGAGGCGCGCAGCGCGGTTTCGGGCGGCGCCAGCTTGTCGCCCAGATCGCCCCGGCCCGTGGCGATGTGATACAGGTCCGGGATCGGCGGCAGCTCCTCGCCCGCCTCTTGCAGCACCTGTTCCGCTGCGATCCGGCCGCCGAAATCGGTCCAATGCGTGTCGACGCGGTCATAGGCCAGATCGCGCGCCTCGCCCAGTCTCTCGACCGGGTAGATGATGTGTCCGGGATGGCGCGACAGCAGATGCGTGATCGGCCCCTTGGCGCGGACCGGCACCGGGTGGCGGTCGGGCATGACGCTTTCCTTGGCGGGGGCCACGACAAAGACCGTCTTGCCGACCGGTTGCGTCTCGACGGCGGCGAAATAACGGTCCCAAGCCGCCAGCCAATCGCTCGCGGGGCGATAGTCGCGGCAATGCTGGGTCAGGCTGTCATTGGTGTCGCCGGTCAGAAACAGCCAGCCATCCTGCCCCGCCAGCACCTCTTGCGGCTTGACCTCGACAGTGCCGATGTCGAATTCTTGCTCGCCTGTCGAAATCCGCACCGACAGGCGCGTGGCGCGGGTCTCGAACTCGCCCAGAATGCCGCATTGCGCGACCGGGTCCTTAATTGTCGCGTCGATTCCCAGCGCCCGCAGCACATCCAGACGGCGGCGGTCGGGAAGAAAATCGTGATCCTGCCCTGACGGCTCGCGAAAGCGGATCACCTGCGCCGGCGTCGCGGTGTCGGGCGCCAGCGCCCAGCCCGAGACGCGGATGCGTGGCGGCCCGCTGCCCTCGTGCCGGCAGGCGATCTGGAAGCCCCACGCGATCTCGACCCCGCGCTGCCGCATCTGGCCGCGTGGCTGAAAGCTGGGGCGAAGATGGGCGTAGATCGGCCTCAGGCTGCGTATGTCGCAGGTGTTGGCGTTGGTTTCCGACGACATCGCGCATCCCCTTCCGCAGTCCCGGCCGATGCTGGATCAGCGGCCGCGACCTGTCATGCCGCCCGAGGAATGACCCGTGCCGCCCGCCCGGATGTAGCAGCCCGCGCCAAGGTGCCGCAAGCAGCCGGGTCGCGGCCCCATGCGCCGTGAAAAACCCCGATGCGCGGGAATACGCCCACGGGTTTCGCGGCCGATCTGCGATAAACCTTGCAATCTGCGCCCTGCTGGTCCATATGTGATGAGCTAAGATTTTTCGAACGACCTTCTGTTTGCTTTCGGCTTCAGTTGTGATTCTGACGATACTGAGCCGGGCCGTCGCAATCATGCGGAAGGCAAACAAGCAAGGAGACATCACGATGGCTAATGGCACCGTGAAATGGTTCAATTCCACCAAAGGTTTTGGTTTTATCGCCCCCGAGGGTGGGTCGCGCGACGTGTTCGTGCATATCAGCGCGCTTGAGCGTGCTGGCATCCAGCACCTGAACGACGGTCAGGCCGTGACCTTTGACATCGAATCCGGCCGTGACGGTCGCGAATCGGCGACGAACCTGGCGCTCGCATAAGCGCTGGTTCACACGAACCCAAGATCAGGGCGGGGGCGACGAAAGTCGCCTCCGTCTTTTTTTATGCGCAGGACGGCGTGGCAGCGTCGCGAGGGCGCGGGCATTAGCATAGATTTACCCGCCGCCGCGGAACCGATGCCGCCGCTTCGCGATTGATCCGGCAGTCCCTTTTGCGCCCACCGGGCGACATGCACAGGATCTGCGATGGACCCGACCGCTCTTGCCGCTGTTGCCTTGTTGATCCCGTTTTGGGTCGGTGCGGCGACATTCATGACGCGTATGGCTGTCGCGGGGCGCGTCGCCGGATGAACGTGCCGACCCCGCCCCTTCGCCCCTCTGCCCCCACCGATATCGCCGAACTCTGCGACGAGTTGTTCGCGGCCGCCGCGGATGAGGAACGCGGCACCCGTCCTATCGCCCACTCCATCGACCTGCTGCGACGCGCCGGCGCATTGACCCAAGACGGTGCCAGCGACCTGGTCCAGTCTGCGCGGCTGCTGATGCGGATCGGTGCGGCGAACCTGCCCGTCGGGCGGCTGTTCGAGGGGCACATGAACGCGCTGCGGCTGATCCGCCTTTACGGCAGCGACACGCAGCAGCGCAGCACCACGCAGCTTCTCGACAATGGCGGCTTCTTCGGCGTCTGGGGCGCGGATGGGCCGGTGCCGGCGACGCTGAAGGACAGCCCGACCCCGCAGCTGGACGGCTCCAAGAACTTCGCCTCCGGGCTCGGCACCGTCACCCATGCCCTTGTCACCGTGAATTCCGGGCCAGAGGTGCGGCTGGCGCTGATCGATGTCACCGATCCGGCGCGGGCGGATCTGTCGGGCTGGAACATGCTGGGGATGCAGGCCACCGCCTCGGGCAGCTATGATTTCGCGGGACTCCCCGCGCAGGACATCGAGTGGATCGGCGTGCCCGGCGATTACCTGCAAGAACCGCATTTCGTCGGCGGCGTCTGGCGCATCGCGGCCCTGCAGGCGGGGGCGGCAGCCGGTCTGCTGGATCAGGCGGCGGCGACCCTGCGTCAGATGGGCCGGATGCAGGCCGAGGCGCAGAAAACCCGGCTGATGACCGCGCTGATGCAGGTCTGGGCCGGCATGGCCCTGACCGAACGCGCCGCGCAGGCCAGCGTCGCCGAAGGCCCTGCCGAGCGGATCGTCAGCACCTCGATCTCGGCCCGGCTCTTGACCGAAGAAGCCGCCCTCGGCGCGATCAAGGCGGTCGAACAAAGCCTCGGCCTGCGGCATTTCGACAGCGAATCCACGACCGGCCGCATGGCGCGCGATCTGTCGGTCTATCTGCGACAGGCCGCCCGCGATGCCTTCCTGCAGCGGGCGGCCGATCACGCCTTGGGGCAGGACGGCACGGTCTGGGGGGTCTTCGATTGAGCGCCCCGGACCACGTCTTTCGCGGCGAGGTGCCCATCGCCGTCATCGCGCCGCATCCCGACGACGAAAGCCTCGGCTGCGGGGCCTTGCTGGCGCGCGCCTTGGCGGGCGCGGGCGCGCATGTGATCTGCCTGACCGATGGCAGCGCCAGCCATCCCGGCTCGCGGCTTTGGCCACCCGCCGATCTGGCCCGGCTCCGGCAGCGCGAGTTGCAGCGCGCGCTGGCCTGCCTCGGCGGGACCGCCCGCGATCTGACATGGCTGGGGCTGCCGGATGCGGGCCTCTATCGCTGCGATCACGACGCCCTGGCGGCGCGGCTGGAACGCATCATCGCCGATCTGGGCATCACCCACATCTTCGCCCCCGCCATTCAGGACCACCACGAGGACCACCAGGCCGCCGCCCGCGCCACCGCCGCCCTGCGCCAAAGACGCCCCGACTGGTCCTTCTTCAGCTACCCAATCTGGAGCCGCTGGGACGACCCCGATTTCCCCGCCACCATCGCCCCGTTCGCGCCGGTCCGCCTGCCGCCCGGCCCCGCCGCCACCCGCAAGCGCGCGGCGATCGAGGCGCATGAAAGCCAGCTCGGCCGCATCGTCACCGACGATCCCACCGGCTTCGTCCTGCCCCCCGCGATGGTCGAGACCTTCGCCCGCGAGGATGAACTGTTCTGGAGGATGCCGGCATGAGCGTCGGCAAGGATCACCTGCGAAACCTCTACGCCAAGACCTCGGACCCGTGGGGCTTTCGCGAAAGCGCCTATGAGCAGGCGAAATTTGCCGCCACCCGCGCCGCCCTGTCGCAGCCCCGCTACCGCGCCGCCTTCGAACTCGGCTGCGGCAATGGCCAGCTTGCGCGTCACCTCGCCCCGCTCTGCGACCGCTATGTCGGCATGGACGCAATCGAGGTCGCCCTCGAGGCCGCAAGGCTGGCGGTGCCCGAGGCAGAATTCATCCAGGGCTTCTACCCCTGCGACCTGCCGCAGGGCGCGTTCGACCTGCTGATCCTGTCCGAGATCCTCTATTTCCTCGACGAAGGCGACCTGCAGCGCCTCGCCCGCGATATCGCCGGCCGCTGGCCCCGGGCCGAGATCATCTGCGTCACATGGCTCGGCCCCAGCGGAAACGAGCTGCAAGGCGAAGAGGCGCTGTCGGTCCTGACCAGCGCCCTGACCACGCACCGCTTTGCCCGCGTCACCAGATCCGAGAAATACCGCATCGACCGCGGCCTGCCGAGAGGGCCAGCATGACCGCCAAGGACATCGCCATCGTGATCCCGGCGCGCAACGAGGCCAAGCGCATCCGCGCCTGCCTGACCGCGCTGGCGGGCCAGCTTCCGCAGCGGGTCCGGGTGGTTCTGGTGGTCAACAACACCAGCGATGCCACCGAGGCGATTGCCCGCCAGACGGCGCCGCAGCTGGGCCTCGATCTGGAGGTGCTGACCTGCGAGCTGACCGCCGGTCAGGGCGTCGGCACCGCCCGCCGGATGGGCTGCGCGCAAGCCTTGGCCGCGATGCCCGCGCTGCGCTATCTGCTGTCCACCGACGCCGATTGCGTGGTGGCCGAGGACTGGATCGCGCGCAACCTGGCGCATCTGACCTGCGCCGACGCCGTCTGCGGCAAGATCGTGCCCATCGAGGCCGAGGCCAAGCTGCTGAACGGCATGGACCGCCTGCTGCTGACGCAAGAGGGCACCTATCGCCAGCTTGTGCAGGCCTTCTATGCCCGCCATGGCGGCTGCCCCGACATCCTCGGCACCCATGGCGAGGCCGCCGGCGCAAGCCTCGCCCTGACCCGCGCCGCCTATCTCGCGGCTGGGGGCTTCGAGCCGATGATCTGCGGCGAGGACCGCAGGATCATCCGCACCCTGCGCCAGACCGGCCATGTCGTCCGCCACGCCGACGATGTGCAGGTCCGCGCCTCATGCCGCCTGACCGGCCGCGCCATCGGCGGCATGTCCGACGCGCTGAAGCAACGCATGGCCCGCCGCGACTACCTGATCGACGACTGCCTGCCCCCCGCCGCCTGGCTGATTCAGCACGCGCAGACCGGCACCCTCGGCCCGTGGCCGCCGCAGGTGCCGCCCGAGAGCCGCGTGAACGTGCGGGATCTCGCGTGGAACATCCGGCTGCTGGAAGGTGCGGTGAGATCGGAGGAGGAGGTTGGGCCGATGCGGGTGCGGGCTGACGTTGAAGCGTCGATGCTGCCCTCACACAACCGGGCGGGCGAGACTGAGCGCGGCTTGCAATCTGGTCTTACCTGCGAGCAAGCGGCGCATGTGTAGGCAGACCGAGGAGATTACGCCGCGTCGTTTCTCCCAACATAGCCGCCGTCACGCTGGCTTCTTGTTGAGTCGGACGCGGCTGCATGATCGCTCAACTGCCAGAGTGGCCGGCGCCATGATCGACGCAACTGCCCCTCGCAACAGTCCTCTCGTTAATCCGACCGCTTCGCCGTCCTCGACGGTCTGGCCTCTGGGCTGTGCATTGCGTTAGATACTGACGATTAGCCGGGCAGCGACAGCGCAGGCTTTTGTCGAGCTTATCCTTGCAGGAGGTATGTTTGTCGGACTCGGAATACCTGGCAGAGGCAGCGGACACCCTGCATGGGCTGGGGCGCACCGACTCGGACTATTCGCTGCTCAAGGTGCTGCTGGATAACGGCGCCTTGAACGTCGCGCGCACGCGCAGGTGTCTGTCGCACGCCAAGGATGCCGCGGATCTGGAAGTGTCGCTCAAGGCGAGCAAGCGCCTCATAGAGTTATTGAAAAGCACCACCCCCGTCACGCAGACAACCAGCCGCGAGATAGCGGCAATGGAAGGCTCCGATCTGTTCGGGCTGTCGCTTCTGGACGGGCTCGACGACATCGTGCCAGACCCGGTTCCGTCGGTGCCGGGGCGCTTGCTGTACATCTTGCATCACAGCATGCCCTATCTGACGAACGGCTATGCAATGCGCAGCCACGGCTTGGCGAGAGGAATGAACGGGGCGGGGATCGACCTCTTGTGCCTCACCCGTCCCGGCTTTCCACTGGACACCGTCGACCATATCGACAGCTTGCCTGACGCCGAGGTAATCGATGGCGTTCCATACCTTAGGGACCTTTACCCAAAGCGCCTAGGCCGCGACCGCAGCCAAGCCTATCTGTCCGAGGCCGCAGATCAGATCGAACGTCGCCTGCGCAGCGTCCGGCCGCAAGCCGTCCTGGTCGCTTCAAATTATATCGCTGCCTTGCCGGCGCTTCTGGCGGCGCGGCGATGCGGCGTGCCGATCGCCTATGAGGTTCGTGGATTCTGGGAACTGAGCCATTTGGCCCGCGATCCGGCTTATGACCTGACGTTGGCTTACAAGACCCACACGGCGCTGGAATCGCGTACCGCCGCTGCCTGTGATCATGTTTTTACGCTCGCTTCGCCCATGAAAGACGAATTGGTGAAGCGCGGGGTGGCGGCGGATCGGATCTCGCTGCTGCCAAACTCATGCGACCCGGATCGGTTTCAGCCGCTTCCCCGCGACGAGCGGCTGGCGGCTGCGTGGAAGGTTCCGAGCGATGTGCCGGTTATCGGTTATATCGGCTCATTTGTGGGGT
This sequence comes from Paracoccus jeotgali, assembly GCF_002865605.1. Taxonomy (NCBI): domain Bacteria; kingdom Pseudomonadati; phylum Pseudomonadota; class Alphaproteobacteria; order Rhodobacterales; family Paracoccaceae; genus Paracoccus; species Paracoccus jeotgali. The sequence continues at coordinate 3,006,958 of NZ_CP025583.1, read as the reverse complement.
ATGAAGGGCTTGACGACCTGACCCGCGCCTGTGCGCGGCTGCGCGCGGAGGGCCACCGTTTCAGGCTGGTTCTGGTTGGCGGAAATGCCGGTCCTGTCGAGGCAGAGATCGAGGGCATTGCAAAGCAGACAGGGCTGGACGACTGGCTGATCATGCCCGGCCGCGTCCCGCATGACGACGTCGATGCCTGGTATTCGCTGATCGACATCGCCCCGTTCCCTCGCAAGCCTCACATCGTGACCGAGTTGGTGACGCCGCTGAAGCCTCTTGAAGCCATGGCGATGGGGAAAGCGGTGGTGATGTCGTCAGTCCGGGCGATGGCCGAGATGGTGCAGGATGGAGAGACGGGCCTCTTGTTCCGCAAGGGGGACGTCGACGACCTCTCGCAGCAGCTTGCGCGGCTTATCGAGAAACCCGTGTTGCGCAGGTCGATCGGCCACAACGCGCGCAGCTTTGTGCAGAGGGAACGCACCTGGGACACCATGGGGCAGCGAGTCAAGACGTGGATGGATCAGCTATAGCGACAGGCGAGCGCTCGCGCCTCTGGAACCTCGTTCGACCTGATCGGTCGGGGCTCTGGCTGACCACTCGGTGCGCCATGGCCTTGCCGGCCTCAGCTTTGCAACCTTCCTGCGAACGGCACCACCGTCACTCGCGCCGCCACCCCTCTGCTTGCGAACGCGCCGCCCCGCTGCTACGCCGGGATTGCTGGTCGGCAGAAGGCGGTTTTCCATGCAACCCATCAGACAGCTTCGCGCCTATCTGCAGCAACGTCGCCAGCTTTCGACCATCCGCCCTCACGTCGATGCCGAGTTTTACCTGTCCCAAGCCCCGTCCGCAGCCGACCATCCCGGCGGTGTGGCGGCGCACTACCTGAGTGTCGGTGCAGCGGAGGGGCTGAACCCCAATCCCGGCTTCGATACCGCCGCGTATCTGCGGGCCAATCCTGACGTCGCTGCCAGTGGGCTGAACCCGCTCTATCACTTCCTTCGGTTCGGACAGGGTGAAGACCGCCCGGCCTCGCCCATAGCTGAACCACTCAAGCCCGAAGCCTCACAGGACATGGCCGGGCTCGTCGCGGCGCATTTCGATACCGCCTTCTATCTGGAGCAATGTCCGGAAGCCGAAACTCACGCGGGCGGCGCGGCGCAGCATTATCTCGATCACGGCGAGGCTGAAGGGCTGCAGCCGACCCGCGACTTCAGCGGCATCGCCTATCTGCGCCAGAACCCGGATGTCGCGGCAACCGGCATGAACGGGTTTTACCATTATCTCGCCTTTGGCCGGGCGGAGGGGCGCGAGCTTGGGCACCAGCCCTCGGCCGATCTCGACCGCGCCATCTCACGCGACTTCGATGCTGATTTCTATCTCGCGCGATACCCTGACGTGGCAAAGGCGGGGACCGATCCGCTGACCCATTTCAGGCGTCGTGGCCTCTACGAGAACCGGCTCCCGAACGCCCATTTCGATCCACAATACTACCGCCGCGCGGCCGGAGCTTCGCTGGACGCCAGTCAATCCGCCTACCAGCATTTCCTGGAAGAGGGCCGGGACCGGGGTCTGCCGGAATCGATGACCAGCGCCGATGCCCCCATCTTCCGCAGATTTGCGCAGCTGAATGGCTGGGAGCCCGAGGCAGCGGCCGTCGCCGTCCGGGATCGCCGGCAGGCGCTGATCGGCAGCCTCTTGTCCGGGCCATTGCGGCAACAGCTTGAAAAGCTGGAACAGGTCGATCCGCTGGTGATGAAATCCTTCGGCTCCGGTTTGCGTCCCGGGATCTCCCCGGTCCGCAACGAAGCGGTCATGCTTCAGGTCAGCGCCATCCTCGAGGCGCAGCAGGCGGCGCAGCGGCGACCGGCCAAGGCCGTTGTTGTCCTGCCGTGGAGCCATCTCGGCGGCGCGTCGAAGCTGGCGGGAATGGCGACGCGGCTGCTGGCGGATCGGTTCGGTCCCGACGAAATCGCCGTCATCCACACCGAAAGCGCCGAGTTCGAGTATTCGCAATGGTTCCCCGAAGGCATCCGCGTCATCGACCTCTATACCTCGTGCCTCGGCCTGCCGCGAAAACAGCAATCCCGCGTGCTGCTCGAGCTTCTGCGGTCATTGCGGCCGGAACTGGTGCTGAACATCAATTCCCGCCTCTGCTGGGAGACATTCCAGAATTTCGGCAAGCCGCTGTCGAACGAAACCCGCCTGCTCGCCTATATGTTCTGCGGCGAGAAGGACGCGCGCGGCCACTGGTCGGGCTATCCGATCTCGTCCTATCACACGGTCCTGGATATTCTAAACGGCGTGTTTGTGGACAACCATTTCCTGAAGGCGGAGCTGTCCGAGCGGTACCTTCTTTCGGACCCTGCCCTGTCCAAGCTGACGGTGCTCGAAACCCCCGCCGATCCGCAGCTGGCGCAGGTTCAACTGCGGCAGCGACCCGAGGGTGCGCGCCCGGCGATCTTCTGGGCCGGGCGTTTTGCGCGGCAAAAGCGGCTGGACCTTGTGGAAGGGATCGCCCTGCGGATGCCCGACTGCAATTTCCACGTCTGGGGCGGTGAGGCATGGCCGGGGAATAAGCCGGACAACATGATGCTGCACGGCACCTATCAGGATCTGGCCGAGCTGCCGCTGCAGGATTGCGACGTCTGGCTTTACACTGCGGAATGGGACGGGGTGCCGAACATGCTGATCGAGATCGCGACGCTCGGCGTGCCGCTGGTCGGCTTGCTGGCGGGGGGCACGGGCGAGGTGCTGCTGCCCGATCTGGCCGTGGGGGTCGCGGAGATCGACGATATCGACGCCTATGTGGCCGGGTTGCGGCAGATCATCGACCACCCGGAACAGGCCGCCGCGCGCGCCGCCCGGCTGCGCCAGACGATGCTGCAGAAGCGCACGCCCGGCGCTTACGCGCGGGCGCTGAACGCGGTCATCGACCAGTTGCCGCCCCGGTCACCGGTGGAGGTGCAGCCATGACCACGCCAGATCTGTCCCTGCTGGTGACGCTGCATAACGAGGCACATCTGGCCGGCCCCGCCCTGCGCAGCGCCGATCTGGCAATCGCCGCCGCCGAGGCGGCCGGTTTCACCGTCGAGCGCCTGATCGGCCTCGACGCCGCGACCGAGACCACGCGCCGCTTCTGCGCCCAGCCCGTGATTGCCGAGCGCTGGCCCTGCCGCGATTATGACTTCAGGGACCCGTTTCTGCTGCGCAACGCGCTGGCGCGCGCGGCCACCGGGCGGTGGGTGGCGTGGCTGGATGGGGACGATCTGATCTCGGAAAACTGGCTGGTCACCGCCTGCGAGATGCTGCGCGACGCGCCGCCGGACGAGACATGGGTGATCCACCCCGAGCTGAACTGGGTCTTCGATGGCGAGGAGAATGTCTTTACCCTCGTCGATCAGGCCGACCCGCTGTTTTCCAAGGCATATCTCTATTTCAACAATTACTGGGACATGATGAGCGTCTATCCCCGCGATCTCGCGCTCGCGGTCCCCTATGCGCCGCGCCGCCCGGAGCAGGGGTATGGCTATGAGGACTGGCACTGGAACCTCGCTACCATGGCCCACGGCGTGCTGCACCGCGTCGCCCCTGGCACGATCATCGCCAAACGCCGCCGCGCCGAATCCGTCAGCCGCGCCAACGCCCGCATCAGCGCGGTCTGCCAGCCGTCGGAGACCCTGCGGATCGATCGGTTCTGGGGGCCGCACCTGCAGCCGCCCGAAATCCCCAGCTAGTCCCAAGGTAAACGAATGAATGACGATCAGGTCCAAGCCTTGCTCTCGGCCGCAAGGGTGCTAAGCGAGGTCGGTCGCGTATCCTCGGCGCGGTCGCTGCTGGCTAGCGTGGCGAGACAAGCGCCGGATGCGTTGCGTTCCGCGACGCTGTCGACGGCACGCCGGGTCGAGGCCGAGTTGACCGTCCTTGCCGCCGAGGCGCTGATCGACGCCGGGAGTGACGTTGCCCCCTCTGCCTAATCCAGTTTGAGGTAGACTCTGGCCTAACCGAAAGGACCAGAGATGAAGCGCAGCAGGTTCACCGAGGATCAGATCATCGGCATTCTGAAGGAGCACGAGGCGGGGATTTCCGTTGCCGATCTTTGCCGTAAGCACGGCGTCAGCGATGCGACCGTTTACAAGTGGAAAGCCAAGTATGGCGGCATGGATGTCAGCGAGGCGAAGCGTCTGAAGGCGCTTGAGGATGAGAACGGCAGGCTGAAGAAGCTGCTGGCCGACTCCATGCTCGACAATTCGGCCTTGAAGGATCTGCTCGGAAAAAAGTGGTGACGCCCGCCGCGAAGCGGCAAGCGGTCGCGCATCTAGTGGCAAGTCACGAGATGAGCGAACGGCGGGCGTGCCGGGTGATCGGCTGTTGCCGGATGACCATGCGGTATGAGGTGGTCCGCCAAGACGACCCTGTGCTGCGCGAGCGGCTGAAAGAATTGGCAAAGGTCCGGCGCCGGTTCGGGTATCGTCGGTTGCATGTCTTCCTGCGGCGCGAGGGCCACGAGGTCAACCACAAGCGCCTGTTTCGCATCTACCGCGAAGAGCAGTTGCATGTCCGTCGCCGGGGCGGGCGCAAGCGGGCCATGGGCACACGGGCCCGATGGTGCTGCCTTTGCTGCCAAACCAGCGCTGGTCGCTGGACTTCGTGTCAGACCAGCTGACCGATGGCCGCCGGTTCCGGATCATGACCGTGGTCGATGACTGCACGCGGGAATGCTTGGCGCTGATCGCGGACACGTCGCTCTCGGGGCAAGGGTGGCGCGGGAACTGGCGACGCTGTTCGACACCCGCGGCAAGCCTCAGACGGTGGTCAGTGACAATGGAACCGAGTTCACCTCGAATGCGATCCTCAAATTCGTGGATGACCGCAAGTTTGACTGGCATTACATCGCGCCCGGAAAGCCGACCCAGAATGCCTTCATCGAAAGCTTCAACGGTCGCCTGCGAGACGAACTCTTGAACGAAACGCTGTTCCCGTCCCTGCACCATGCCCGCGCAACGCTGGTCGCCTGGCGCACGGACTACAACACCGAACGCCCCCACTCCCGCCTCAGCTGGCAGACCCCAGCCGAGTTTGCCGAAACCTTCACCCCGCAACGGGGCCTGACGCTGCGCAATCCGCAAAGCTCCGCGCCAGCCCCCGTTGCCCAACCCGCCCAAATGGGCAAAACTCAGTCCCGGAGTCTCGCTCACGCTGGATAAAAGTTGGGGGCAACGTCAGGAGGCGCAAGGACGCGCAGATGGCGTGGTCAGAGCTGGTGGCCGCCGCCAGTCGGCAGCGAACGCCCCTGGATCCGGCGATGCTGCGGCTAAGACTGGCCCTGATCGAACCGCCACCGCGTCCGCCCGCGCATCGAGAGGGCGACCCGGAACTTGCCTATATCCTCGGGCTCAGCCTGCCGCAGGACAAGACCGGTTACGCCATGCGAACACAGGCCCTGGTCAGCGCCATGCAGGCTCAGGGGCGATCGGTGGTTTGCCTGACCAAGCCGGGCTTTCCATGGGACAGAGGTCACGCAGATGCTGGCCGGCAGGACCGCGTCGGGGAGATTGTCTATCATCGGACGGGCGAGGCGACCGACCGACCCGCTCGCCTGCCCGCCGACTACCTCGCCGCCGAAGCGAAGGTTTTTGCGGCCCTGTCCCCTCTCCGCCCCAGATGGGTGATGGCGGCGTCGAATTATACAACCGCGATCCCCGCGCTTTTCGCCGCGCGCCGGCTGGGGCTGCCCTTCGTCTATGAGGTCCGCGGGTTCTGGGAACTGTCGCGTGCCTCGCGCGAGCCCGGCTATATGGACAGCCTCGATTATCGGGCGGCGCGCGATCTGGACGGTGCGGTGGCAGCGCAGGCTGATCTGGTGTTCACGCTGAACAGCGCGATGCGCGACGATCTGATCGGGCGCGGGGTCGATCCCGGGCGCATCGCCCTGCTGCCCAATGCCGCAGATACCGAGGTGCTGCGCCCGGCGCCGCGCGATGCCGCCCTCTCCCGCCGCCTCGGGCTGCCGGCCGAGGTTCCGGCGACGCGGTTCGACTTCATCGACCCGGATCGCCGGATCATCCTGGTCACCGGCCATCGTCGCGAAAGCTTCGGCGGCGGGTTCGAGCGGATCTGCCAGGCGCTGCGCCAGATCGCCGAGCGTTTCCCTGACACCGACATCGTCTATCCGATGCACATGAACCCCAATGTCCGGGAACCGGTGGGCCGGCTGCTGGGCGGCTTCGACAACATCCACCTGATCGAGCCTCTGGATTATCTGCCCTTTGTCTGGCTGATGAGCCGCGCCCACCTGATCCTGACCGACTCGGGCGGCATCCAGGAAGAGGCGCCGTCCCTGAGCAAGCCGGTTCTGGTGATGCGCGACACGACCGAACGACCCGAGGCCGTCGACGCCGGCACCGTCAGGCTGGTCGGCACCGACACCGAGGCCATCGTACGTAACGTCACCCAGCTGCTGGAAGATCAGGCGGAATACGACCGGATGAGCTTCGCCCACAACCCCTACGGCGACGGCCAGGCCGTGACCCGTATTCTTGACGTATTGGCGGCCTACAAGGACAGGACATGACGGCACCTTTCAACAATATCTGCATGGTCGGTCTGGGCTATATCGGCCTGCCGACGGCGGTGGTCTTTGCCCTGCGCGGCGTCAATGTCATTGGGCTGGATGTGAACCAGAAGGCTGTCGAAACCATCAACGAAGGCCGCACCCACATTGTCGAACCGGGGCTCGAGGATGCGCTGCGCCGCACCGTCAGCGCCGGGCATCTGCGCGCGACCACCCGGCCCGAAGCTGCGGATGCCTTCCTGATCGCGGTGCCGACGCCGTTCCGGCAGGACTCTGACGAACGCATCCCCGATCTGTCCTGTGTCGAGGCCGCGGCGCGTTCCATCGCGCCGGTCCTGAAGAGAGGCGATCTGGTCATTCTGGAATCGACCAGCCCCGTCGGCGCGACCGAACAGATGGCCGGCTGGCTGGCAGAAGCGCGTCCGGATCTCAGCTTCCCGCAGACCCATGGCGAAGGCTCGGACATCCGCATCGCCCATTGCCCCGAGCGCATTCTGCCCGGTCACGCGCTGACGGAGCTGGTCAGCAATGACCGCATCATCGGCGGCATGACCGAGGCCTGCTCGACGCGGGCACGCAAGCTGTACAAGCTGGCGATCGAGGGCAACTGCATCGAAACCGATTGCCGCACCGCCGAAATGGCGAAGCTGACCGAGAACAGCTTTCGCGACGTCAACATCGCCTTTGCCAACGAGCTGTCGCTGATCTGCGACAAGCAGGGCATCAATGTCTGGGAACTGATCCGGCTGGCCAACCACCATCCGCGGGTGAATATCCTGCAGCCCGGTCCCGGTGTCGGCGGCCATTGCATCGCCGTCGATCCCTGGTTCATCGTCTCGCAGACCCCGGACGAGGCCCGGATCATCCGCACGGCGCGCGAGATCAACGACCACAAGCCCGACTGGGTGCTGGCCAAGACCCATCAGGCGGTCGCCGAATGCACGGCCGAGACCGGCAAGACGCCGCGGATCGCCTGCCTCGGGCTGGCCTTCAAGCCGAATATCGACGATCTGCGCGAAAGCCCGGCACTGGATATCGCGACCCGGCTGGCGACGCTGTATCCGGGCCAGGTGGATGTGGTCGAACCCTATATCGATGCGCTGCCGCCCGGGCTGGACGGCAAGGCGCAACTCTGCCGCCCGCGCGACGCGGTCGCCGATTGCGACATCGTCCTGCTGCTGGTCGACCATGACGACTTCCGGTCCATGCCGCCCCCGTCGCGCCCGGGGTTGCGCCTGATCGATACCCGTGGGGTCTGGGCCGGACTGCCGAACTGAGAGCGAGACATGATCGAACCTGCACTTCGCGCCTCTTTGTTGTCAGAGGCCGCATTGACCCTTCAGGACGCCGGGCGCGAGCGCTCGGTCCTGGCGCTGTTGGAACAGATAGGACCGGGCCGGCATGACCTGCCGACACTGCGCAAGCTGCAAAAGCTGCGGCGCGCGCCCGGAACGGCGCAGCACTCCCCTGAATGGAACGGACGCCGCATCAGCGCGGGCGACCGGCTGCGTTGCCTGACGCTGCTCGATCCGATCAGCGCGGCGAACTGGTCGTCAGAGTTTCAGGGCGTGCCGCTCGACCGGACCGGCTGGCCCGCGCAGATCCGTGCCGAGGATCACGATTTCATCCTGATGGAAAGCACCTGGCAGGGCAATGACGGCGCCTGGATTTATGCCATGACGTCGCCGGGGCTGAAACACGCCAATGCCCGTGCCCTGCTGGAAATGCTGGAAGAGCTGCGCGAGTCGTCGAACAAGCCGATCGTGATGATCAACAAGGAAGATCCGCTGCACTTTGACAAGTTCATGCCGATCATGAAGTTCGCGGACCATATCTTCACCACCGACGAAGACATGATCGACGGCTATCGCCAGAACACCGACGCGCTCAGCGTCACCGCGATGCCCTTTGCCGCGAACATGGCGCTGACCAACCCCGTCAACCGGGTCAGGGAACAGACCGAGGATCTGTGCTTTGCCGGGTCCTATTATTCCGAAGGCCATGACGAGCGAAAGCGGCAGATGGGCTACATGCTCGAGCCGATTGTCGAGTTCAAGGGCGCCATCTTCGACCGGATGTCGGTGCACGACAATCCCCGCTATCACTTCCCCGAAAGGTTCCGACCCTTTGTCCGGCCGGCGGTCGATTTCCGGCAGATGACCCAGCTGTATCGGCGCTTCAAGGTGTTCCTGAACGTCAATACCATCGTGACATCGCCGACCATGATGTCGCGGCGGGTCTATGAGCTTCTGGCCAGCGGCACCCCCGTCGTCTCGTCGCCGTCCCGCGCCATCGAGGCGCATTTCGACGGCATCGTTCCGACCGCCTCGACCGCGCGGCAGGCCTGCGATGCGGTGGATCGCCTGCTGAACGATGACCGGCACTGGTGGAAGACCAGCCAGAAAGGCATCCGAGAGGTCGCGCTGAAGCACCAATATGCCAACCGCGGCAATTTGGTCCGCAAGGTCGTCTTCGATCAGGACAGCGCCGAGACGCAGCCCTTGGCGACCATCGTGCTGTCGACCAAGCGTTCGCAGTTCTTCGAACGCATCGTCAAGAATATCTCGCAGCAGACCTATCCGCGGATCGAGGTCATCTTTGCCTTCCATGACTCCTGGCCCCAAGAGCGGATCGCCGAGCTGGAAAACCGGCTCAAGCAGGTGTCGAACATCCAGCGCGTGCGGGTGCTGCGCTTCCCGGGGACGGTCAGCCTGGGGACCAAGCTGAACGCCGCGATTGCCGAGGCAAAGGGTGAGTTCATCGACAAATTCGACGATGACGACTGGTATTTCCCGAACTACCTTCAGGACATGATCCTGACCTTCGATTTTTCCGGCGCGGATCTTGCCGGAAAGTGGAGCTTTCCGGTCTGGCTCGAAGGGTCGGACAGGCTGGTGCTTCGCAATCCGGGGAACGAACACCGTCTCGGCTCGCCCTATGTTGCAGGGGCCACCTTTGTCGCCCGGAAGAGCTGGCTGCAAAAGATCCCCTTCGCGGATCGCAGTCAGGGTGAAGACACGGACGTGCTGAAGCGGACGCTGGCAGCGGGCGGCAAGATCTATTCGGCCGACCACTTCAACTTTATCCAGTACCGGGCAGCGGATGTCCGTCATCACACCTGGCGCGCGGAATCCGATCTTTTTGAACGGACCGGACGGGCGGTGGGACGCAGGGACGATTTTCAGGACTGGGTGGTCTGATCCTGACGGTCTTGCCGCCGGTCACGTGGATCTGCGGCAAGACCAGTCGGTGATCGGACCGTTCAGGATTTTGCGAGAACAAGGATATTGGCAGATGAAAGCTGACACGAGCAGGCGCGGCGTCGCGATCGAAACCATCGACCCTCAGGCCAGGGGCACGACGGCTGTCGGCGATCCCTCTGGCATCGTCATCGGCAGTCCGATGGGCGCGTCGGGCAGCCCGGCTGTGTTCTGGCCGCTGCGGCATCCGGTCGACTCGCCGCTGCTTGGCAACATCCCGTTCCTGTTCTGGCTGATCGAGACCACGCGACCGCGCAAGATCGTCCAGCTGGGTCTGGGCGACGGCTTGATTCACATGGCGCTGTGTCAGGCGGTCGAGCGTCTGGGCGGGCAGTCGCTATGCGTGGGCGTGGATCTGGACGGCTGCGACTGGCCGGAACAGCTGCGCCGCCAGCATCAGGCAGAATATTCCGCCTTTTCGACCCTGATCCACGGCGGCTGGCCCTCGGACGGCGCGGGTCTTGTCCGCGGGGCCGATCTGCTGATCCTGAACGCCCCGCTCGACCGCGACCAATGCCAAAGCATCAGCGACCATTGGCTGTCGCAACTGTCCAACAAGGCCGTCGTCCTGACCATCGACGCCGCCCGCGTGCTTGGCCATCCCGACCTGCGCAACCGCCTGATCGAGGGCGCTGCATCGGTTCTGGCGGCAGGCCCGTTCTCGCCTGCGGGCGAGATGATCGACGTCACCCTGCTGGGCGAGGTCCAGCCCGAGCGGCTGCGCCATCTGGTTGACGCTGGAGAGACCTCGCCGATCCGGCTGACCGCGCGTCAGGTCTTCAAGACGCTCGGCAAGGGGGTCGAGGACGCCTGTCGCCTGCGCGAGCTTCAGGCTCAGAACAACGCGCTTCGGTCCTCGGCCCAGACGCTGAAGGATGCGGGTGCGGCCGCAAAGGCCACCAGCGCCGCCCAAGCCGGTGAGCGCGCCGACGAGCTGTCGGCAGAGCTGGACGCGGCCAAGCGACAGGCAGAGGCCGCGAACGCGCAGATTGACGAACTGCGCCGGCAGAACGCGCAGTTGGAAGAGGCCCACGCCACCCGGATCGAGGACATCGCCGTTCTGATGCGCGAGCACAAGCTGCGGCAGAAAGAGACAGCGGACGAGGCCGCGCGGCTGCGTGACGAGGTCGAGCGGCTGACCAGGAAGAACGCCGAGCAGGACCGGGCGCACAAGGCCCAGCTCGCCCAGCTTCGCGAGACCCAAGAGGCCGCGCTGGCAGAGTTGCAGGGCCAGCTGGTGGCGATGCAGGCCCTGCATGAGGACACACTCCGCGAGATCTTCGCCAGCACCTCCTGGCGCGTGACGCGGCCGATGCGCGGCCTGAAAGCGGCAATTTCACGCCGCCCCGCAGAGTAGCGGGCGGCGGAAAGAGACTTTGTCGGCCGAGCCGGGGCGTTTGCGATTGGTTGCCGCCCCGCCAGAACCCGATTGACCCGATGACGCTGTCCGGTCAGGTCGACCCGCCATAGCGCGGCCGGCGGAAGTTTGGCACGCCTCGGTCGGGTCAGCTTGCCTCTGCTGCTTTCAGCAGCGCCTGCGAGCGACCGTCCCCCGGCATACTGCGGCCGTCGCCGGCAGGTATGGTCGTCGCCGCCTGCGGCATACAGCATGACGGCCCTGTTGAAGCTCTCATACACGCCATAGCCGGCAAAGCTGCCCGAGATCCCGCGCCCGTTCGGGCTTCTAGACAGTGCCCGCAGCGACCTGTCAGTCGCCACGAGATCCGTCACCTCGACAAGAACTTTCTTCTGGCCGCGCCCCTAGCCAGCCGGCGCCAGCGGCAGCCCGACCGTCGCCAGCAGGCCGCCGCCCTTGCGGTTGGTAAGTGTGATGGTGCCGCCATGGGAGGTCACGATGGTGCGGGCGATGGACAGGCCCAGACCGGTGCCGCCGGTGTCCATGCTGCGGCTGTCCTCGCCGCGCACGAAGGGTTCGAACACGCTGTCCAGCCGTTCCGGTGCGATGCCGGGGCCGCGGTCGGCGATCAGGATGCGGGCCTCGGACGCACCTGTTGCCAGCGTCACTTGCGCCTCCCCGCCATAGCGGATCGCGTTGTCGACAAGGTTGCCGAGGGCGCGGCCAAGGGCGACCGGGCGGGCGATCACCTGGGCGGGGCGCTCGACCGTCAGCTCTGCCCCGCGGTCCTCGCACAGGCGGCGCAGCAGCGGCGCGAGATCGACCGGGCGGGCGTCCTCGGGCTCGCCTGCGCCACGGGCACAGGCCACCAGCCCCTCGGCCATGACGGTCATTTCCTCCAGCGTGCGGATCATCGGGGCGGCCTCGGCCTCGTCCAGCAGCTCGGCGCGGATGCGCAGGCTGGTGATGGGCGTGCGCAGGTCGTGGCCCAGGGCCGCCATGGTCCGCATCCGCTCGGCGTCGAAGCGGGCGATCTGCGCCTGCATGTCGTTGAAGGCCGCCGCCGCCTCGCGCAGTTCACGCGCGCCGCGCTCGTCCACGCGGGCGCTGCGGTCGCCCCGACCGGCAGCGCGGGCGGCGCGGGCCAGATCGGCCAGCGGGCGGGTCAGACGGCGCACGAAGACCAGCCCGACGGCCAGCACGAACAGCAGCGACAGCGCCAGCACCAGCAGCGAAACGCGGACGTCGAAGGCCGGCCGGGGCGGCGCCTCGCCGCGCGAGGTGGCGTTCAGCCAGACACCGTTGGGACCCGCGCCCGATTGCAGCGCGATGGCGATGGACACCCGCGCGCCGCGATGGGAGGCGCCGTGACGCGACACCGCTGCTCGCAGCTCTCGCCCCGGCAGCGCCGTCGCCAGATCGCGCAGCAGCGCGTCCGTGCGCCCGGCCCCCGCATCGCCGCGCACCGCCGGGTTCGGGTCCACCGACAGCCGCGACATCCGCGTCGAGGCCCGGCGCGCCATCAGCGCCTGCTGCTCGGGCGGTGCGGCCTCGATCAGCGGCACCAGCGAGACGATCCGCTCAAGCTCGCGGTCGATCAGCGCCGCCCGGTCGAGGCTGGCGCGCTGCACCGCGAACAGGCTGAGCGCGGCGAGATTGGCGGCGATCAGCGCCGCCGCCAGCACCAGCGCAAAGCGCCCGGCGAGGCCATCGGGCAGCAGGCGGCCAAGCGCCCTCATTCCGGCACGACATCGACGGCGAGGCGATAGCCGCCGCCCCATTCGGTGACGATCAGCCGGGGCGCGCTGGGGTCGTCCTCGATCTTGCGGCGCAGGCGGCTGACGGTGTTGTCGATGGCGCGGTCATAGGCTTTCGCGTCCCGTCCCGCTGTCAGGTCCAACAACCGGTCGCGGCCCAGCACGATGTGGGGATGGTCCAGAAACACCGCCAGCAGCTTGCCCTCGCCACTGGTCAGGGTGACGTGGCGGCCATCCGCGTGCGTCAATTCCTGCGTCGCCGGATCGTGGTGCCAGCCGCCAAAGCGGCGGCAATCCGACGCGACGCGCATGGGCGGCGGCGGCGCGCGGCGCAGCACGGCGCGGATGCGCGCCAGCAATTCGCGGGGGTTGAAGGGTTTCACGACGTAATCATCCGCGCCCAGTTCCAGGCCCACGATGCGGTCCGTTTCCTCGGCCATGGCGGTCAGCAGGATCACCGGCGGCCCGCCTTGGGCGACCAGCCAGCGGCACAGGCTCAGCCCGTCCTCGCCCGGCATCATCACGTCCAGCACCACCAGCGCCAGCACCGAATCCTCGACGATCTTGCGGGCCTCGGCGGCATTGGCGGCCAGTTGGGTGCGGAACCCCTGCTTGCGCAGATATTGCGCCAGCGGCTCGCGGATGTCGCGGGCATCGTCCACGATCAGGATCTGCGGGGCGGTATTGTCCATGGCGAAACCTTTGTCCTGCCGCCTTCATAGCCGCTTCAGGGCGGCTTTGGGCAGGGCTTTGTCGCGAATTGTCGCAAAGCGCGGCGCTGCGACAGATGGCGACAACACCGCAGCCCCGCTGACACACATTCCGGCGCGGCATGGTCCATATCGGATGCATGAGGGCCTCGCCTTCACTTCGCATCTGAAAGGACGAAACCATGACATTCTCGAAAATGCTGCCCGTAGGCTTTCTGGCCCTGACCTTGGCCGGAACCGGCGCGATGATCGCCACCGCCCAGACCCCGCCCGCCCCGGCCGAGACGCAGACGGCGCCGCAGACCCAGACCGCACCGCAAGCGCAGGGCGAGGCGCAGCCGGCACCGCAGGCGCAGACCCCGCGCGGCGATGCCCGGCCGGGCAAGCCCGGGATGCGCGACCGCTGGAACAACAAGCACAAGGGCGGCCGCAAGGGCGGCGGCGATTACGGGATGATGCAGGAAATGTTCAGCCGCATCGACGCCAATGGCGACGGGAAGATCACCCAGGACGAGATCGACACCTTCCGCGCCGCCACCGTCGAGGCCGCCGATCAGTCGGGCGACGGGGCGCTGAGCCTTGAGGAATTCGACACCATCTATCGCGACATGACCCGCAGCCGCATGGTCCGCGCGTTTCAAAGCCTCGACCGCGACGGCGACGGCTCGATCAGCCCCGAGGAACTCGACGCCCGCTTCGGCAACATGATCCAGCAGATGGACCAAGACGGCGACGGCGCCCTGTCGCCCGCCGATCACCGGGGCAAGCGCCGCTAGGCGCACCCTTTTAGCGGGCTGCACCGGCCCGCCATACGAAAGCGCCCGGACGTCATAACAGGCGTCCGGGCGTCTTCATGTCTTGGGCAGGGACGCTTAGCCGTCCCCCAGAACCTCCAGCAGGCGCTTGGCCGCCTCGGCGGACGAGGCCGGGTTCTGGCCGGTGATCAGCTTGCCGTCCTGCAGAACGAAGCTGGACCAGTCCTCGCCCTTTTCATAGCGGCCGCCCTTTTCGGTCAGCATGTCCTGAACCAGGAAGGGCACGACATCGGTCAGCCCCGCGGCCTCTTCCTCGGAAGTGGCGAAGCCGGTGACGCGGCGGCCGGCCACCAGCGGCTGCCCGTCCGGCCCCTGCGCGTCGCGGAACACCGCCGGGCCGTGGCACACCGCCGCCACCGGACGGTCGGCGCTGGCAAAGCCCTCGATCAGCCGGCGGCTGTCGGGGTCATTGGCCAGATCCCACAAGGGGCCGTGGCCGCCGGGAAAGAACACCGCGTCGAAATCCTCGGCCTTGACCTGCGACAGCTTCTGCGTCGAGGCAAGCTGCGCCTGCGCCTCGTCATCCTGCTTGAAGCGGCGCGTATCGTCGGTCTGCGCGTCCGCCTGATCGCTGGTCGGGTCAAGCGGGGGCTGCCCGCCCTTTGGCGAGGCCAGCGTCACCTGCGCGCCCGCCTCCTTGAAGACGTAATAGGGCGCGGCAAATTCCTCGAGCCAGAAGCCGGTCTTCTTGCCGGTATCGCCCAGTTCCTCATGCGAGGTCAGAACCATCAGAATCTTCATGCGTCACCTTCCTTCTGGCCCACGCGGATCACGCGCTTGCCGAAATTGTCGCCCCGCAGCAGGCCGATGAAGGCCTCGGGCGCGTTTTCGAGGCCGTCAATGACCTCTTCGCGGTATTTGATCTTGCCCGCTTCGATCCATTCGCTCATCTGGCGGGCGAATTCGGGGTAAAGGCTGCCGAAGCTGTCGAAGATGATGAAACCCTGCATCTTCAGCTTCTTGCGCAGGATCAGCCCCATCAGCCAGTTCAGCCGGTCCGGCCCGTCGGGCAGCTTGGTGGCGTTGTATTGCGAGACCAGCCCGCAGACCGGCACCCGCGCGTGGTCGTTCAGCAGCGGCAGCACCGCGTCCAGCACCTTGCCGCCGACATTCTCGAAATAGACGTCGATGCCGTCGGGGCTGGCCTTGGCAAGCTGGTCGGCGAAATCCGCCGCGTGGTGGTCGATGCAGGCGTCAAATCCCAGATCGTCGACGGCATGGGCGCATTTTTCCGGCCCGCCGGCGATGCCGACGACGCGGCAGCCCAGCAGCTTGCCGATCTGGCCCACCGTCGCCCCGACCGGGCCGGTGGCGGCGGCGACGCAGATCGTCTCGCCCGATTTCGGCTCTCCGATCTGGGTCAGCCCGGCCCAGGCGGTGAATCCGGGCATCCCGAGGATGCCGAGCGCCCAGGACGGATGGTCCGGCGACTGGCCCAGATTGGTCACGCCGGCGCCGTCCGACAGCGCGTAATCCTGCCAGCCGCTGAAGGACAGGACGTAATCGCCCGGCTGGAAGCCCTGAAGGTTCGACCGCACGACCTGCGCCACGGTGCCGCCGACCATCACATCGCCGATCTCGACCGAGGCGGCATAGCTTTCCGCATCGCTCATCCGGCCACGCATATAGGGGTCGAGCGAAAGGTATTCCGTCCGCAGCAGCATCTGCCCCTCGCCCGGCTCGGGGATGTCGGCCTCGCTCAGGCGCAGCGTGTCCTGGTTCGGCTCGCCCTTGGGCCGCTCGGCGAGCAGCCATTGGCGGTTGGTCCTGTCGGTCTGGGTCATGTCGGGGTCTCCGTCGGTTCAAGGGTGGCGTCAGCGGGGCGGGCAGCGCGGGGGCTGGTCCCTGCTGTCGGCGCGTGCAGGCCAAGCGGTCTCGGCACGGCACGCGCCGGACGCCCCAGATCAATGCCCAGCGGTGGAAAGAGTTTCGCGGAACCGCGCCGCGACGCAGCGTCGGTTGGTGTTCAAGGGGCCAGCCAAGCGCGGCCAGCGTCATTCGCCTTACCCCACCGCCTCTTGCAGCCGGTCCTCGACGATGCGCCCATCCTCGAGCGTCACGATGCGGTCGGCCTGATTGAGGATGCGGTTGTCATGCGTCACCATCACCGTCGTCGTCCCCCGCATCTTTCCCAGCCGCTTGAGCAGGGCGACCACGGCCATGCCGCTTTCGCGGTCCAGCGCGGCGGTGGGTTCGTCGGCAAAGATCACCTCGGGCCCGCCGACCAGCGCGCGGGCGATGGCCACGCGCTGCTTCTGCCCGCCGGACAGGTTCGCGGGCATATAGTCGATGCGGTCGGCCAGACCCAGCAGCCCCAGCACCCGCTCGGCCGCGGCGGAATCGAGGCGCGGGTCGCGCTGCGGCTTGACCTGCAGCCCCATCATCACATTCTGCCGCGCCGACAGGCTTTCATGCAGGTTATGCGCCTGAAAGATAAAGCCCAGGCGCCGCCGCAGCGCCACCAGCCGCGCCTCGGACGCGCCGCGCAGCTCCTGCCCCAGCAGACCGACCGCGCCATCCTGCACCTCGCGCAGGCAGCCCATCAGCGTCAGCAGCGTCGTCTTGCCCGACCCTGACGGCCCCATCAGCGCCGTCAGCCCGCCCGACGGGATGTCCAGCGTCACATCATGGATGGCCTGCTTGCGCGCCTCGCCCCGGCCGAACCAGTGGTTCAGCCCGGCGACCGACAGCGCAAGGGGGTTTGGATCGGCCGGCATCAGAACAGTTCCGCCGGGTCGGCCGAGGCGAGGCGGCGGGTCGCCAGCGTCCCGGACAGCGCACAGGCGACCAGCGTGCCGACAAAGACCATGGCCACGATGGCGGGCGTTATCGCCAGCGGCAGGTTCGTCGCCGCCCGCATCCCCGTCACCAACCCCAGCGCGATCAGCGTGCCGGGCACCGCGCCCAGCGTGGCAAGGATCACCGCCTCTTCCAGCACGATGCCCAGCAGGAAGCGGTGGCGATAGCCCATCGCCTTGAAGGTCGCATATTCGCGCAGATGGTCGGCCACGTCGGTCGACAGCACCTGATAGACGATGACCAGCCCGACCAGAATCCCGATGACCACGCCAAAGCCGAAGATGATCCCGGTCGGCCGCTTGGTCTGCTGATAGCTGACATCCTCGCGCTGCGCCTCGGCATAGGTGCGGATGCGCAGCGTGTCGTCGGGCAGGATCTGGCGCAGATCCGCCGCCACGCGTTCGGCGTCGGCGCCGCCGGTGACATGCAGCAGGATGTGATCGGGGGCAGTGCTGCTGCGCTGCTGCACCAGATGCTGAAAGGTCTGGTCGGACACGATCAGGAACCCGTCCGCGCCGAACCCGCCACCGCCCGCGAAGGTGTCCTGCAGGCTTAGCGAGCGTCCCCGCACCTCGACGATATCGGGGGATTGCGGGCGGATCAGCGCGGCCTCGGCCCGGTCGAGGCCGCGGGTGTTGATGTCGATGATGCCCGAATCCGGCAGCCGCAGCATGGCGGATTTGCGCGCGATATCGGGGGCATAGAACTCTGCCGCCGCCGGGTCGATGGCAAAGGTGGTCAGGCTGATCGTCCGCCCGTGGCGCTGCAGCGAGACGTTGCCCACGAACAGCGGCGTGCCGCTGGCAACCTGCGGATGGGCCAGCGACTGGAACAGCCATTGCCGGGGGACGTGGCTGCCCTCGGCGATGGCGTTGGCATCGGCGGCCGAGATCATGATGTCGGCGTCGAAGAACCGGTAAGGCTGGATCGTGGCCGTCGCCATCGACCCCATGATGGCGATCTGGACGAAGACCAGCACATTGGCGAAGGCCACACCGGCCAGTGCGGCCGCAAAGCGGGCGCGGTTGTGGACCAACTGCAGCCAGCCGATGGGCAGCCGGCCCAGCAGCCGGGTCAGAAATCGCGTCATGGCGGCGGGTCCGCCGCCGCGCCGCCGGGCCGGGTGTCGATGCGGGCCACGACCTCGAGTCCCGTATAGCGCCGCGCGGTCTGCATCCTGTCGCCTTCCAGCGCCACCAGCACGGTGACGACGCGGGCATCGGTGTTGGCGGCGATGTCGTCGGGCAGCAGCCCCTGCCGCCCGACCGTCAGCCCGATGGACTGGACGCGGCCCAGAAACGTCTCGCCAATGGCCGAGGCGACCAGTTCGACCGGCTGGCCCGGCGCCACGGCGGCGATGCGGTCCTGATAGACCTCGACCTCGGCCATCATCTGGCGCGTGTCGCCCATCTGCATCATCCCGGTCAAAGGCGGGCGTTCGCCGGGGCGGGCGTCGATGGACAGGATGGTGCCGGCGACGGGGGCGCGGACCTCGGACCGGATCACGTCGCTTTCGGCGCGGGTCAGTTCCACCCGGGCGGCGTCCAGATTGCGGCGGGCGACCACGATATCCAGAGCCGCCCCGCCATCCTCGCCGCTGAACCGGGCCAGCGTGGCGCGGGCGCGGGCGACGGCCAGTTCCGCCTGTCGCAGGCCGGTGCGCAGCGCGTCCGTCTGGGTGGTGGTGGCGATGCCGCGGTCGGTCAGGGTGCGGCTGCGGGCATAGTCGGACCCGGCCTCTTCGGCGGCGGCTTCGGCCTGGGCGAGCGTCGCCTCGGCCTCGTCGCGCGAGGCGCGGATCGCGGCCTCGGTCTGGGCCAGAGTTGCCTCGCGCACGGCCACATTCGCCTCGGCCGCCAGCACTGCTGCCTGCAACTGGGCGGCATTGTCCAGCCGCGCCAGCAATTGATGGGCCGCCACCTCGTCGCCTTCGTTGACAAGAATTTCAGCAATGCGCGCATCGCCGGCGCCAAAGGGCGGCGCGACCGTGATCACATCGCCGCGCGGCATCAGCCGGGCAAGGCCCACGACATCGCTGGGCACGATGGTCTCGACCACATCGGCGGGCAGGCGGATCTCGGGCGGCAGGGCAATGGGCGCCGACGACCCCGCCCCCGGCGTCAGCCCGGTGCTGTCAAAGACCAGACGCAGCCCCGGCGGCTGGAAATACAGACCCACGATCCCGCCGATCAGGATCAGCAGCGGGATCAGCGGCAGCAGCACCATCCAGCGCCAGCGACGCCGCGCGCCGCCTGGCGTCGGGTCACTGTCAGGCGCGGCCTGCACCGGCAGCGGAAGGTCGGGATCATCGCTCACCGTCGCTGCGCCCTCAGCGCGATGAGGGAAATCGCCAGCCAGACCACGCTGCGCAGCATCATCGCGCCCATGGTCCGGGCCTCGTAAGGCTGGCCCGACATGACCTGCCAGCCAAAGGCGGCAAAGACGATCAGGGTGGCCGCGAGGATCGCGATGGACAGGGGCGCGGCCCAGCGGTCCCCGCGCCACAGTCCCACGCCGGCCGCGACATAGGCGAAGCCGGCGAGGAAGTTGAAGATCAGCACGAAATCGAAGACCGCGCCCATATCCGCGCCGCCGAACAGCGCGCGGCCCCCGGCGAGCAGGGTCAGCAATCCGAAGATGACGGCAAAGACGGCGGCGGCGCGGGTCATGGCGCCGTCAGAAGCTGAGGACGGTGGTGCCGGGGGTCACGATCTCGGCCCCCATGGCATCGGGCTGCGCGGGCGTCACGCCGTCCAGCAGGATCGAGGCATCGGCCCCCTTGCCGGGCAGATAGATCGCGCAGGTCTGCACCTGCAACCCGTTCTGTTCCATCATCATCTTCATCATGCCCTGCGGGCTGGCATCCTTGGGCGGCTGGCCCTTGGTGGCGGATTCGGGCGCGTCCTTCAGCGCGATATCGCCGGCCGGACCGCATAGCAGCATTTTTGCCTCGGCGCCCGCGCTGATCGCGTTCATGGTCAGCACCATGGCCATCAGCTGGGTCTGCGGATCCTCGGCGGTCAGGATGGTCAGCAGGCGGTTCGGGTTCTCGACCTGGACCGGGGTGGCCTGCTGGGCACCGGCGGCAGAGGCCGTGGCCAGAACGGCGGCAGAGAGGGCAGAGGCGAGTTTCATGGCGTTTCTCCTGAGATGAATGAAATGGGGTTTCAGTGTCCGGTCTGCGCGGATCGCAGCAGTGATTGCGCGGTATAGACCAGGATTGCGGTGCCGACCGCGCCGGCCAGGGCCACGCCCAGCAGCACGATCACGTCGATGGGGCCGCCGATATCGGCGGGGCGGGAATGGGTCATCAGCATGACGAACACGACCGCCGCGATGGCGCCGAAGGGCATGGAAAGCTGCGCGATCAGGAATTTCCGCATCGACATCTTGCGGTCTCGGATCAGCACGAACAGATAGGCGGCGGTGATCATGGCGGCCAGCCCGACCATCGCCCAGAAAATCCCGCTGCCGAACATCTCGGTAAAGACCGCCAGCAGGGTCGAGGGGGTAAGTTCCTTCATGGCACGTTCTCCTCAGGCCTGACCGCGCAGCATCGCCTGATAGGTCGGCTTCAGCGCGATTTCCTTCATCAGCCAGCTGATCCACAGCTCTTCCAGCGGCGCGATGATGCCGGGAAAGCTGGGGGTCAGGTTGTTGTCGTAATCGAACTCGACCAGCATCGCCCGGCCGACGCGGGTGATCAGCGGGCACGAGGTATAGCCGTCATAGATCGCGGTCCCCTCGGTGCCGTTCATGGCGGCGATCAGGTGATCCTCGACTACCGGAACCTGCCATTTGACGCTGGCGGCGGTCTTGCCCTTGGGGATGCCGGCGACG
Organism: Paracoccus jeotgali; assembly: GCF_002865605.1. Taxonomy (NCBI): domain Bacteria; kingdom Pseudomonadati; phylum Pseudomonadota; class Alphaproteobacteria; order Rhodobacterales; family Paracoccaceae; genus Paracoccus; species Paracoccus jeotgali. Next base: position 2,985,858 of record NZ_CP025583.1, on the reverse strand, counting down.
TCGCCCAGCGCGAAGATCTCGGGATAGCGCAGGTGGCGCAGGGTGTGCTTGTCGCATTCGACCCAGCCCTGATCGGTCCATTTGTCGCCCCAGCTCAGCCCCGACTGGCGGATCACCTCGGGCGCGCGCTGCGGCGGGATGACGTGCAGATAGTCATAGGGCATCTCCGTCGTGCCCGCGACCTCGGCCCCCGTCGCATCGGTGCTGCGGGTGGCGAAGGTCGCCAGCTTGCGGCCGGGGTCGATGCCAGTCAGAACATGGTTGTAATGCGCCGCGATGTTGCGGGACTGGAACAGCATCCGCACCTTTTCCGACACGATGGGCACCGAAAACAGCGCGCCGCTGTTCGAGAGGTAGTTGATCTGATGCTTGCCCGGCGCGGTGCGCCCGGCGATGTCGTCGATCAGGAAGGTGTGCTTCAGGGGCGCGCCCGCGCATTTCATCTCGGTATTCGGGCGGGTGAACAGGCCCACGCCGCCGGATTCGGCAAATCCCTGCGCCGCTTTCCATGTCCGCGCCGCGTATTCCGGCCCGGCATACAGCGCGCCGATGCCGTTGGTGCCGACGAGATCCAGCGAGAACCCCTCAATCGCGTCATGATCCAGCACCAGCCCCGGCGCCACGACCAGAAAATCATAGCCGACCGTCTGCCCGCCCGCCGCGACCGTCCGCGAGACCGGATCAATCGCCGCGGCCGCGGCCGCGATCAGGGTGACGCCGGCGGGCAGCCAGTCGGTGGTGCGGCTGACGACATAAGAGGCAGGCTTCAGCCCCGCCGCGACCAGCGACAGACCGGGCTGATAGTGATGCGCCGCACTGGGGTCGATCACCGTGATCTGCGCGGCGTCCATCCGCCGCACCAGCCGGTTGGCAAGCGAGATGCCCGCCGCCCCGGCCCCGATGATGACCAGCTTGGCCGACCCCGGTGCCCGCAGCGGCGCGGCTTGTGCCAAGGCGCTGCCCACCCCGGCTGACCCCAGCGCCGCCGCCAGCGCCGCGCCGCCGCCAAGGCCCAGCAGGCCGCGGCGGCTCAAGCCGCGCATGGCCTCTGGCCCGTCTGATCGATTGCTCATCCCCTGCCCTCCCCCTGCGTATCGGCGCCCGCGCCTATCCCCTCGGGACGGCGGAACAGCGCCAGTTGAACCTCGAACAGACGCATCCCCTCGGCGCAGAAATCGAACTGCCGCGCGCCCAGCGCCCAGCGGATCGCCAGACCCTGCACCAGCGAGATCAGCAGGATCGCCCCATCCGCATGTGAAATATGCGGCCGCAACTGCCCCTGCGCGGCCATGTGGGCCAGGCCCTCGGACAGCAGTCCGGAAAACGAGATCATCAGCCCGTGGCAGCTTTCCCGCAGCGCACCATTGCTGACCCCCAGCTCGCGAGAGTGCAGGATCGCGGGCAGCGCCGGCGTCCGCTCGATCTGCGTCAATTGCGCGCGGATCAGCGCCCGCAGCCGGGCCTCGGGGTCGGTTTCCGCCGCCAATGCCTCTTGCCATGCGGCGTTCAGGCGCGACTGCAGCTCGGCCCCGACCGCCGCCCAGAGCGCGTCCTTGCTGGGGAAATGCCGGAAAATCGCCGCCTGCGTGACGCCGACCTCGCGGGCCACGTCATTGGTGGTCAGCCGGTCCGGGCCGATCAGGTCGGCAAGGAGCAGCACGGCCTCGACAATCTCGGTCTTGCGGTCTTCTGCCGGTTTGCGCTTCACGATCTTCCCCTCTTGTAAGTAAGCACACACTAACATAATCTGACCGCAATGCAACCGGGTTTCACATTGAAGGAGAGAGCCCATGCCAGCGGTCACCGGATATACGCGCCGCCAGATAGCCCTGCACTGGATCGTGGCAGCGCTGATCCTGATGCAATATCTGTTCAAGGACGGCATCGCCTCGGCGTGGGAGGGCTGGCGCAGCGGCGCGGCCGCGACCTTCAACATTGCCGTCGCCGCCCATATCGTCGGCGGCGGGCTGATCCTGGGCTTCGCCATCTGGCGGCTGGCCCTGCGTCGCCGCGACGGCGTGCCTGCGATCACCGGCGACAGTCGGGTGCAGGTCGCCTTGGCCCGCGTCACCCATGCCGGGCTGTATCTGGCAATGATCCTGCTGCCGGTCAGCGGCGCGGTGGCATGGTTCGGCGGTGTCGAGACCGCCGCTGCGGGCCACAACGTCCTGAAGGTCGTGCTGCTGGCGCTGATCGCGTTGCATGTCGTCGGCGCTCTCTATCACCAGTTCGTGCTGCGCGACGGGCTGCTGGCCCGGATGCGCTCGGCCCGGATCTAAGGGTCGCGTCATGCAGCTGATCCGCCTCGTCACCGGCAATCTCGTCCGCGCCATTCCGGTCGCGATGCTGGCCGGGCTGCTGTTCGGGCTGCTGATGCCGACCGGCTGGCTGCGCAGCCTGATCGTGCCGCTGACCTTCCTGATGGTCTATCCGATGATGGTCGGTCTCAAGATCTCGCAACTGGCCGAGCGGGGCGACGGGCGCGTGCAACTGCTGACGCAGGCGATCAATTTCGGGGTGATCCCGTTCGTGGCCTATGGCCTGGGTCTGCTGTTCTTTCCCGACCGCCCCTATGCCGCGGTCGGGCTGCTGCTGGCGGGGCTGCTGCCGACCAGCGGGATGACGATCTCGTGGACCGGCATGGCGGGCGGCAACCTGCCGGCGGCGATCAAGATGACGGTGCTGGGGCTGATCCTCGGCTCGCTGGCGGCGCCGCTTTATCTGTCGGCGCTGCTGGGGGCGCGGGTGCCGGTCGATCCGGTGGGGGTGTTCCGCCAGATCGTCATCATCGTGCTGCTGCCGCTGCTGGCCGGGCAGTTGACCCGGCTGCTGCTGATCCGCCGCAGCGGGCTGGCTGCGTTCCAGAAGGAATGGGCGCCGCGCTTTCCGCCCTTCTCGACGCTGGGGGTGCTGGGCATCGCCTTCGTCGCCATCGCCATGCAGGCCCGGACGCTGGCGCAGAACCCGGCCGATATCCTGTGGCTGCTGATCCCGCTGATCCTGCTTTACGCGGTCAATTATGTGCTGGCGGCGGTGCTGGGGCGGCGGCTGCTGTCGCGCGGCGATGCGGTCGCGCTGACCTATGGCACGGTGATGCGCAACCTGTCGATCGCGCTGGCGCTGGCGATGAACCTGTTCGGCGCCCGCGGGGCCGAGGCCGCGCTGCTGATCGCGCTGGCCTATGTGGTGCAGGTCCAGTCGGCGGCATGGTCGGTGCGGCTGGTGGATCGGGTCTTCGGGGCGCGGCAGGCGTAAGCCGGACCATCTGGCGAAAGCGTGGGCGCGGGCGACCGGGTATATAACCGGGCTCAGGGTTGAACCCTGCGGCCTCTGGCGCGTTGTGCGCGGACGCCGGTGATCGCGGCCGGACCGCTGCCGACAGTTCAGAAGCCGGCAGCCGACCACCCGCTGCACCCCCAACGCAAAGGATAGCCCCATGACCACACTTTACACGATGCCCGGCACCTGTTCGCTGTCGCCCAACATCGCCGTGGCGTGGCTGGACGCCCCGGTCGAAATCCACAACATGGCCTACGGCGACCACAAGAAGGACGACTACCTCGCCATCAACCCCAAGGGGAAAGTCCCGGCTCTGCGGTTCGACGATGGCGACGTGCTGACCGAGGCGGCGGCGATCCTGGCCTGGCTGGGCGCCACGCATGGCAGCGAGGGCTATGCCCGCGACACCGTTCTGGGCCGGAAAGAGGCCGAGGCGCTGTCCTATATGACCTCCGAAGTCCACGCCGCCTATGGTGGCCATTTCGGCCCCGGCAACTTCGCCGAGACCGAGGACGCGCAAGCCGAGGTGAAGGCCAAGACCTACAAGACCCTCGCCGGCCATTATGACCGGCTGAACAAGGTGCTGACCGAAAACGGTGGCGAGTGGTATCTGGGCCAGCGCTCCTTCGCGGACACGTTCCTGTATGTGCTGTCGCGCTGGATCGAGCAGACGCCGCTGTCGATCTCGGACTATCCGGGCCTGCAACAGCATCGCCGCCGGATGGAGGAAAACGACGGCGTGCGTCAGGCGCTGAAGCGTCAGGACATGGACCCCATCGGATGAGCGCGCAGGACCAGAGCGGCTGGCCGGCCCTGCCCTATCCCGACTGGGCCGAGACCTGCCGCGCGCTGCATCTGTGGTGCCAGATTCTGGGGAAATACCGGCTTTCGCACACGCCCTGGGTCAACCATTCCTGACACGCGACGCTGTATGTCACGCCGCACGGGCTAACCACCGGGCCGGTCCACGAACCCGGCGGCTGCGTGACGCTGAGCCTCGATCTGGTCGAGCACCGGATGATCGCCGAGGCCGATGGCGGCGCCCGCGAGGGCTTTCCGCTCGCGCCGATGAGCGTGGCCGAGTTCCTGACCCGCACCCGCGAGACGGTCGAGGCGGTCGGCGGCCATTTCGACATCCACGGCGCCCCGAACGAGATCCCCGACGCGCTGCCCTTTGCCGAGGACACGGCCCCCGCCCCTATGACGCGCAGGCGGTCGCGCGTTTCCACGGCGCGCTGTTGCGGATCGTGCCGGTGTTTGAGCGCTTCCGCACCGGCTTCATCGGCAAGGTGTCGCCCGTGCATCTGTTCTGGGGGTCGTTCGATCTGGCGGTGACGCGCTTCTCGGGCCGGACCGCGCCGCTGCATCCCGGCGGCGTCCCGAACCTGCCCGACGATGTCGCGCAAGAGGCCTATAGCCACGAGGTCTCCTCGGCCGGGTTCTGGCCCGGCGGCGCGGGCGTGGACGAGCCGATGTTCTATGCCTATGCCTACCCCGGACCCGACGGCTTTGCGACCCATCCCGTCGAGCCCCCGGCCGCCCGGTTCGACGAGAAGCTGGGCGAGTTCCTGCTGCCCTACGCCGCCGTGAGCGACAGCGACGACCCCGAGGCGATGCTGATGTCGTTCCTGCAATCGACCTATGAGGCGGCAGCGATCACCGGCGACTGGGACCGCGACGCGCTGGAATGCGAGATGGGTCAGCCGGGCGTGCCGCGACCGCTGGGGCCGCGAGGGTAGCGGGTCAGCTCTTCGCAAAATGCGCTGATCCGCGGCGATAACACGCCGATCCTCTAGACCCGGAGGATCGGCGGTCCCGCTCACGCCTGCCTGTTCCTGTCGCTCGACACATGCCACGGCGTCAGCAGCGCCCGCAGCCGACCGATGATCGTGTAGAACACCAGCCCGACCAGCGTCAGCACGACGATGACGCCGAACAGCTCGGCCACCGCGAGGTTCTGCAGATGCGCCACGGCCAGATAGCCCAGCCCCTTGTTGCCGCCGATGAACTCGCCCACGATGGCACCGATCATCGACAGCACCACGGCCACCTCGGCCCCGGTCAGGATCACCGGCAGGGCGTTGGGAAAGTCCAGCAGGACGAAGCGCTGGAACGGGTTGGCCTGCAGCATCACGAACACGTCGCGGTCCCCCGGATCGACCGATTTGAACGCCTGCAGCGCGTTTGAAAAGATCGGAAAGAACGCCAATGCGGCGGCGATCACGATCTTGGATTCCAGACCGAAGCCGAACCACAGGATGAACAGCGGCGCCAGCGCGATCTTGGGGATCAGTTGCAACAGCACGACAAAGGGCTTCAGCGCCCATTCCACCGGCGGGACGCGGGCCATGACGAAGCCCAGCGTCAGCCCTAGTGCGACGGCGATCCCAAAGCCGGACAGCGCCTCGGTCACGGTGACCAGCGTGTGCGCCCACAGGTCGGGGTCGAACAGCATGGCCGACAGCGCGACGACAATTGCCTCGGGCGGCGGCAGCACAAAGGCCGAGACCTGCGCCGTGCGGACATAAAGCGACCAGGCGACCAGAAACAGCGTCACCGAGATGATCGGCAGCGCGATGCGCAAGGTGTTGCGGTTCATTCCGCGCCCTCCGTCATTTGCGTTCGCAGGCTGGCGACAAGATCCTGAAACTCGGCGGTGCGTTGCAGGTTCAGGTCGCGCGGCCGCGCAAAGGGGATGTCCACGACGTCAAGGATACGCGCCGGGCGCGGCGCCAGAACCACCACCCGGTCCGACAGGAACGCCGATTCCGCGATCGAGTGGGTGACGAGGATCGTCGTCACCTTGGCCCGCGCGCAGACATCCATCAGTTCCAGGTTCAGCGTGTCGCGGGTCATCGCGTCCAGCGCCCCGAACGGCTCATCCAGCAGCAGCACCTGCGGGTCGGTCACCAGCGCGCGCGCCAGCGAGGCGCGCTGCCGCATGCCCCCCGACAGCGCGGTGGGACTCGCATCCTCGAACCCCTTCAACCCGACCGTGGCGCAGATGTCGCGGGCGCGGGCCATGCGTTCCGCCTGACCGACGCGGGCGATGCGCAGCGGCAGGGCCACGTTTTCCGCGACCGTCAGCCAGGGAAACAGCCGCGCCTCTTGAAACATCATCGACACCGGCCGCGTCGCCGCCCGGTCGCGCTTGCCGCCGACCCAGATCGGCAGGCCGCGAACCTCGACCCCGCCCTGCGTCGGCACCTCGAGCCCCGCGATGATCCGCAGCAAGGTGGTCTTGCCGCAGCCCGACGGACCCAGCAGCGAGATGAACTCGCCCTGACGCATTTCCAGATTGGCGTTCGAGATGGCGGTGACGGCGCCCTGCCCCTCGCCGAATATCTTCGTCAACCCGGAGATGCGGATCTCCGGGTCGGCCAGCACGGTTTCTGCGGTCATCAGGCGATGGCCTTGTCCAGCAGGTCGTTGGTGTAAAGGGTGGACGCGTCCGGCGCGGTCTTGATCATCCCCGCCTCGTGCAGGCGTTCGATGGCCTGATCCCAGACCTCGGGGATGTTGCGCAGCAGGTTTTCCTTACCCTTCGCCATCCAGTTTTCGGCATTTGTGGCCAGGTCGATCTTTGCCGTTTCCGGATCGTCGATCCCGTTGACCTCGTGCACGCTGGCGATCTTGTCGATGATCGCGCCCAGATCCTGCGTGGTGGCGATTTCCAGCGCGGCCTTGTGGGTGGCCCGCAGGAAGGCGACGTATTTGTCGGGATTGGCCTCGATATCGTCGGGGCGCGCGACATAGACCTGCCCCGGCATGCCGTCATCCATGGGAACGGCGTGGACATTCGGCCGCGCCTCTTTCGCCTTGATCATCGACGAGGTGTTGCCGATGAACGCCCCGGCCCGGCCCGCCTCGATCAGCGCGAAGGACGCGGCGCTGTCGGCGACCTTGACCTTGTTGACCGATGACGGGTCCTGTCCGCCGGCCATCATCAGCAGATCGAGCGTGCCTTCCATCGAACCGCCCAGCGAGGCCATGCCCACGGTGCGGCCGGGCATGTCCTGAACCCCCGTCACCGGGTTTTCGTCGGACGAGATGATGAAGAACGGCGACAGCTGCGCGATGGTCGCGATCGAGATCAGCGGCGCGCTGTTGTCCACGCGCGAGACGATATAGTTGGTCCCGCCGGTCCGCCCGACATCCATCTGATCGGCCAGCACCATCTGCGCGGCCATCGCGGCCCCGTTGGCGGATTCGATCTGCATGTCCAAGCCTTCATCGGTGTAATAACCGGCGGCGTCGGCATACAGCACCGCCGCGAAGGACAGCGACAGGTTGAAGGGCGTGATAAAGCGGAACGTCTTGCCTTGCGCGGCACCGGGCCCGCCTGACAGCAGGACAGCGACGCCGGCGGCCGTGCCGCCCAGAAATGCACGACGGTCGATGGTCGGAATAAGATCTCTCATTGGCCGGGGGATTCCTTGATAAGTCTGTTGCGCTGCGCCCAAGTCTAAAGCCATTCGTGCAGGAAACGAGGCAGCGTTTTGCAGGCAAAACGCTATTTGGCGCTTGAAGGCGTATCAAAGCCCAAAAGACGAGAGATCCGATAGGCGGCGCGCACCACCTCTTGCCTGACCGGGCCGTGGGCGGCCTTGACGGTCTCGGGGTGATTCGGACTCGTGACATTGATAGCGGCCACGGCCCGGCCTGAAATGTCGCGAATTGCCGCACCCACCGAGACGATGCCGGCCTCGAAATCGCCGGCATGGATGACCGCCTCGGCGGTGCGGTCGGCGCGGGCCTGGGCCAGCACCTCCATCATCGAGCGGCCCTTTTCGGTCGCGGCCTCGGCGCGGAACAGGTCTATCAACTGCGCCTCGGTCAGATCCGCCAGCAGGACGCGCCCCATCGTCGTGCTGCGCGCCGGCAGGCGGCGGCCGACCTGCACGATGGACATGTCGCCGGGCAGCGCCGGCACCCGCACGACATACAGGACAGAAGTCCCGTCGAGGATGCCCATATGCGCCGACCAGCCCAGCCGGTTGCGCAGCGCCTCAAGCTCTGGCTGGGCGATCTCGGTGATCTCGCGCGCGCCGACGAACCCATAGGTCAGCCGCAGCACGCCCGCGCCGACGGAATAGCTCTGATCGCGGACATCGTGCAGCAGGCAGCCCATCTCGGTCAGCGTATAGGTGGTGCGAAACGCGGCCGAGCGCGAGATGCCCAGCGCGCGCGCGATGTCCGACAGGCGCAGGACCGGGGTTTCGGGCGTGAACAGCTTCAACACGTTCAGGCCGCGCACCAGTCCGGGCACCATGTAGCGGTCGGGTTTTTCCTCCATCTGCACCACCTCTGCTTTACAGGCAAAACGCATGGTAGTGCGCAAAACGCTTCTTGGCTATGAGGAACCCCAACACAGCCATCACGGATCGGGAGGATCTTACAGATGACCGTTCAGGATCAGAACATCGGCACGCTCGCCGACAAGCTGGCGGCCCATACCGGCCGCTTTACCGACAAGACATTCGACTGGGAGGCGTTTCCGTCCAATGTCGGCTTCCCCGAACTGTCGCGCGCGCAGATGCGCTATATCGGCGCCGGCGGCTCGCCCAAGGTCGGCGACACCAGCACCCTCAAGCCCGACCATTTCACGCTGTCCCTGATCTATAAAGAGCCGGGGAAATACGCCGCCTGCCACAGCCACGAGATCGAAGAGAGCTTTTTGATCATCGACGGCGCGCTGATCGTCGGTTGGGAGAAGGACGGCGAGGTGGTCGAGGTGAACCTTGGCCCCAAGGACATGATCCTGAACGCCCGCGAGATCGGCCACGGCTTCCGCGTCGACGGGGTCGAGCCGGTGATGATGTCGATTTCCGTCGACGTCGGCAAACCGCTGCCGCCGGTCTATCACTATCACCCGAAAAGCCATCCGCCCGAGCTGGCGCGGTCCTTTGGCGCGGCGCCGGGCAAGACGCAGGTGTTCGACCCGAACAGCAGCGATCCGCTGCAGCAGTTGATGGCCCAACATGTCGTCCGGCATTCGGGGCTGAAGACCCATTGGGAAGAGGCCGGCTTCAACCGCAAGATCTATTGCGGCCCCGGGGGGATCGAGACCGACACCTGCCGCAAAGAGATGTTGGGCATCCCGTCCCGCGTCGGCGTCAAACCTTTTGTCCGCGATGTCGAGGACGCGTTCCTGGTGCTGGAAGGCAGCCTTGTCGTCGGCTGGGAGGAAGACGGCGAACAGGTCGAGACCGAATTGGGCCCGCGCGATCTGGTCAAGACCCCCGCCGGCCGCAAGCACTGGTTCCGCAATGACGGCGCCGGGGCGGCCACGGTGTGGTATGTCGTCGGCTCGGCAGCCCCGGAAACGGTGAAGTTCGAAGCCGCCTGAGGGGCAGCAGTTCAGCCCCGCGTCAAAGCGCCCGCCGGCTTCCGGCGGGTGCTTCATCTGTGACGCCACCCGTTTGATGAAGCCTGCCCGACTGGCCGAGCGGGGCTGTCGCTGTTTGCGGGTTCTCAGCCGGATGTGCGGCCGGGCGGATACGACGCCACGCCCGACCGCGTCGCGAAACCTGACATGCCGTTGTGAGCGCTTCGACGTCAGCCGCGATAGCCCAGCGCCCGCGACAGCCCGAGTGCCGATTTCTTCAGCCCCTGCTCGATCTCGGGCAGGCGCGGACTGCCGGGGGCGAAGGCGCTGACATGGCCGGTGACGTTGATCGCGCCCGCCGCCTCGCCACGGTGATCGCGCACCAGCACCGCCGCCGAGCCGATCTCTGGCTCGAAATTCGCCGCGCTCCAGGCAACGCCCAGCGCCCGGTCCTCGGCCAGTTGCCGTTCCAGCTCGGCCAACGAGGTGCGGGTCTTGTCGCTATAGGCGTCCATCTGCACGCCCTGATATTGCGCCGCCAACACCTCGCGCGGCAGCTCGGCCAGCAGGATGCGGCCGATGGTCGTCGCATGGGCGGGCAGGCGCGTGCCCTCTTTCACGTTGCTGACCAGATGCGAGTTGGGGGTCGAGCGCGCCAGATAGACGATCTCGCGCCCTTCCAGCACGCCCAGATGCGCCGACAGGTTCAGCTCATCCACCAGATCGGCCAGAAAGCGCGGCGCGAGCTGCGCGATGCTGCGTTCGTGCAGCGCGTTCTGGGCCAGCGTCACCAGCCCCGTGCCCAGACGATAGCCGCCCTCATCGGCCAGCGCCTCGATCATGCCTTCCTGTTCCAGCGTCGCCAGCAGGCGGATCAGCGTGGTGCGGTTGATGCCGGTTTCCTTCGCGACGCTGCTGATGTTGCGGCAGCGGTTCCCGGCGGCGATATGGCGCAGCAGCGCGAAGGCGCGGGCCACCGGGGGCACGCCATAGATGATGTCATCTGCCGGCACGGTCTTGCTTTCCAACATCGTCAGTCCGCCGCTTGGTAGCCGATGCCGGCGGCCGGCGCAAAGCCTGCAACTTGCCGCAGGCCCGCCATGCGCCTGACCGCCGGATCAGGCGTCACAGCAGCAACAGGTCGTGGCCGACGACGATCCGGCCATCGAACTCTTTGGCCGCCTCTGCCGCCCAGATCTCGTCCGTCACCTGGGGCTGATCGCCGGGCAGCAGATGGGTCAGGACCAGCGTAGCCACCCCTGCCTGCGCCGCGATGCGGCCGGCATCCTCGGCCGTGGTGTGACCGTCCATCAGGAAATCGCGCAGCTTCGGCGGCACATAGGGGCGTTTCGCCAGCATCGCGTCGATGCCGGGGACATACATCGCCTCGTGGACCAGCACATCCGCACCCTCGGCCAGCGCGGTGATCTGCTCGCTGGCCACCGTGTCGCCGGAAAAGACGATGCTGCGGTCGGGGGTTTCGAACCTGAAGCCAAGCGCCGTCGAAAACGGCGGATGGGTGGCGATGGCGGCGGTCACGCGGATCTTGTCGTCCTCGTAAACCAGCCCCGGCTCTGTCACCTCGCGCACCTCGAAATACCCCTCGATCGGCTTGCGGCCGGTGCCTTCGATGCGGATGCGGATATCCTCGTGGTGGAAGGCCAGCGCGGCGTCGTGGATCGCCTGGAAGGGCGGCGGGCCGATGCTGACGATGCGGTCCTCGATCCCCTGAATCCACGCCAGATGCACCAGATTGGCGTAATCCGCGTTGTGGTCCGAGTGGTGATGCGTGACGAAGATCGCCTTCACATCCGCCGGCCGCAGCCCGGCCTCGATCATCCGCAGGATGGTGCCATAGCCGCAATCGACCAGATAGACCGCGCCGTCGACGATGACCGCCTGGCTGGCCATCATGCGGCTGGGGTCAAGGACCGGCCCCGCCATCGTCCCGAGCAGCAGCAGATGCGTGCCGCTGTCCGGCAACCCGACCGGCTGGGCCGCGTCGGCATGGGCGGCTGCGGTTTGCGCGCCGGCCGCGCCGGCCAGCAGCAGGGTGCTGCCGACCATGCCGAAACCGGCGCCAAGAATCGTGCGTCGTTGCAGTGCCATGTCCATTCCCCTTTTGCCTCGATCAGACGGATTCGGTCGCTTCGGCCAGCGGCACGTTCCACGCGTCATAGCCATAGACCCAGTCGGCGTTGCCCTGCCCCTTCATCCAGTCATTCGCCAGCGAGCCGGCCTGGATCTTGGCGGTCCGATCGCGGCGCGTATCCTCGTACCGGCGCAGCGCGGCGGGGACGTCGGATGTGCCGACACCGTCCAGCGCGCGGGCCAGCACGACGGCATCCTCGATCGCCATGCAGGCGCCCTGCGCCATGAACGGCACCATCGGATGCGCCGCATCGCCCAGCAGCGTGGCGTGGTCGGACGACCAGCGCGGCATCGGGTCGCGGACATACAGCGCGGATTTCGTCACGGTTTCACAGGCGGCCAGCAGCGCGCGCACATCGGGGTGAAAATCGCGGTAAACCTCGCGCAGTTCCTCGACATCGCCAGGCATGGTCCAGCTTTCCTCGCGCCAGTCATCCTGCGGGGTGGTAGCGAAAATGAAGATCTCCTCGCCACGGGTCAGCGGGAAGACGACCACCTGCACATCGGGCTGCGGCCCCCACCATTTGGTGAAGCTGTCCAGGTTTTCCGCCTCGACCGAGCTGCGCGGCACCACCGCCCGATAGGACACGAGCCCGGTAAAGCGCGGGCTGTCCGGGCCAAAGATCGCCGTCCGCACCGCCGAATGGATGCCGTCCGCGCCGATGACCACGTCATAGGTTTCGGTGCTGCCATCGGCAAAGGTGACGGTGCCGCCCGAGATGGTTTCCGCCTTGCGCCCCAGCTTGATCGACGCCTCGGGCACCTGCGCCTCGAGCGCCTGCAGCAGGTCGCCGCGGTGGATGGTCAGTTGCGGCGAGCCATAGCGTTCCTCGGCCGTGTCACCCATGGGCAGGCGCGAGGTTTCCTCGCCCGTGTCCCAGGTGCGGCTGATCCGGAATGCCGGCCGCGCCGCCGTCTCTCGCAGCGTCTCGCCCACCCCCAGCCGGTCCAGCGCACGCACCGCGTTGGGCGTCAGGTTGACGTCCGCCCCGATGCGCGCGAAGGCGCGGGCCTGTTCGTTCACGGTGACGTCGTGCCCCTGACGCGCAAGGGCGATGGCGGCAGTCAACCCGCCGACGCCGCCGCCGCAGATACCGATTTTAAGGCTCATTTGCTACTCCTGTCACGTATATGCATAGCCATAGGACAGGGGAAACCTGTCGGCGTTAAGGCGCGCGCCCTGAACCTGCGCGCCGCGAAGCCAGAGCCGTCCGTGGATCTGGATTCCGGTAAAGTCGGTGCTGGCGGCGAACGTGGTGTGGTCGCACCAGATGCCGCCAAGATATTCGGCGTCATGGAAATTCGCCGCCGCCCCGAAGTCCGCATGGGCCAGCGAGACGTTGCCATAGGACACCGATCCGGCAAAGCTGGCGCCTTGGGCAAAGCGGGCGGCGTCGAACCGGGCGATGCCGCGAAATTCGGCCTCGGTGAAATCGGCGAGGTGATCGAACTGCGTCTCCTCGAGCCGGGCGTCGCTGACGAATCTGGCGCGCTGGAACAGGCTGGGGCCGCCGAAGACCGCGCCCCGGAACCATGCCAGCCCCTGAAAACGCGCGCCTTGGGCGTCGATGCCCTGCGGGAAGCGCGCGCCCGAGAAATCGACCCCCGGCAGGTCGCGGCCCGACAGGTCCAGCCGATCCGCGCAGACGATGCCGGTCAGATCGACATGGGCGCCATGCCGCCAGGGGACCGAGAGGCGTTCGAGGATGTCAGCGGCGTTCATCACGCATCCTCTTTCATCTGCTGCGCGGCCAGTTCCACCACGCTGTCGGCCCAGTCCATCGCCAGATCGTCGGCCATATCGCCGCCCGAGGCGTCGTGCAGCACGCGCTCTCCGATCTGGCTCGCGCCGCGCGCTTGCAGCATCTCGGCGATGATCCGGCTGCCGAAATTATGCGTGTCCTCGTATTCGGTGTCGCCAAGGCCGAAGATGGCGAAATGGACGCCGGCCAGATCGGGCATCTCGGCCTCCATCGCCTCGGCGAAGGGCTTGGCCGAGGCCGGCAGCTCACCATCGCCATAGGTCGAGCAGATGACCAGATAGAACTGGCCGGGATCGAAGTCGGCGGGGGCGAAGTCCGACAGGTTGGTGCAGGCGACCTCGTGCGCGCCTTCCAGATGCGCCGCCACGTCTTCGGCCAGCATCTCGGCATTGCCGGTTTCGGTTCCGTAAAGGACGGTGATGTTCATGGCTTTCCCTTACCTGTCTTGCGCGATTTCAAGCATGGTCTGGCGGTCGGCGATCTTCCGGCGGCAGCGGCCGGGGCGGGCGCCGGCAAGCTCGGCCGCGTCGATGCGCTTCCAGCCTGCGTGATCGACGAGGCCCTCGGTCGCGGGCAAGCCGGGCTTGCCGCCGGTCTCGCCCAGATCGTTCAGGATGCGGGCGGCAAGAACCTGCGCGTCGGTGCGGTTGTCGGGGATGGTCCCGCGCGGGCCGCGCCGGAACCAGCCGGTGGCATACAGCCCCGCCGCCAGCACGCCCGCGTCCAGATCCAGCGCGTCCACCAGCAGATCGTCCCGCGACAGGTTGGTGCAGCTTTGAAACCCGATGGCGGTCAGCACGGTGTCGCAGGGGATCGTCACCTCGACCCCCGAGGCGTCGCGAAAGCGCGCGGCGGTGACGCGGCCGTCCTGCCCCTCGATCGCGAGCGGCGTCAGCCCGAAGCGGAACGTCAGTTGACGGTCGCCATGCGTGGTGCCGTCAATGGCCGCCAGCGCGTCCAGCCGCTTCTGGGCCTCGGCGTCCTCGGTGCTGCCCGCGCCCTCGACGGCAATGCGGACATGCGCCAGCCGGTGCAGTTCCTTGACCATCACCGGATCGAACTTGGCCTGCGCGGCGGGCGAACGGCCGATGATGTCGATGGCCTCGACCCCGGCGGACTGAAGCCAGGCCGACGGCCCCTCGCCCAGATCGGTGCCGGCCAGTTCCTCGCCGCTTTTGGCCAGCAGGCGGACCAGATCGATGGCGACATTGCCATTGCCCATCACCACCACGCGCCGCCCCAGCGGCGGCAAGGCCTTGCTGTCGGGGTGCTCGTTCAGGGCGCGGATCACCTCGCCCGCGGTGGCGACGCCGGCCAGATCCTCGCCCGGGATCTGCAGGCAGCGGTCGACCGACAGCCCGGCGGCCAGAACGACCGCGTCATAGCAGCCGCGCAGATCGTCCAGCGTCACATCGGCGCCGATGTCCAGATTGCCGATGAACCGCGCGCCCTGCCGCTCGAACAAACGCTCGAACTGGCGGGTCACGGCCTTGGTGCCTTGATGATCGGCCGCGACGCCATAGCGCACAAGGCCATAGGGCACCGGCAGCCGGTCGATCAGATCGACGCGCAGATCGGGCCGCGCCTTCAGCAGCGCCTGCGCCAGATAGCAGCCCGAGGGGCCGGTCCCGACGATGGCGACCGAGGCCGGCATCACGCAACTCCCCCGGCCCAGGCCAGCGGGTGGCCGGTCAGGTCGGTATAGATCGATTTCTGCGCCATATAGGCGCGGACGCCGTCGCGGCCCTTTTCGCGGCCCATGCCGCTGTCCTTTTCGCCGCCGAAGGGGGTCGAGATGGAAAACTGCTTGTAGGTGTTGATCCAGACGGTGCCGGTGCGGATCGCCCGCCCGACGCGCCATGCTCTGGGGAAATCGCGGGTCCAGATGCCGCAGGCGAGGCCGTAATCATTGTCGTTGCCCTGCGCGATCACGTCGGCCTCGTCGTCGAAGGGCAGCACCACCAGCACGGGGCCGAACACCTCGTCGCGGCAGATGCGGGCGGTGTTGTCGACGCCGGACAGGATGGTCGGGCTGTAATAGGCGCCGCGGTCGTAATCCTCGCCCGTGGGCGGCGCGCCGCCGGTCAGCAGTTCGGCGCCTTCGGACAGGGCCGATCTGACGTGCTCGGCCACGGCGTCGCGGTGGTCGAAATGGATCATCGGCGCGACCTGCGTCGCGGCGTCGAAGGGGTGACCCACGCGCAGCCGCTCGGCGGCAGAGACAAGGCGCGCGACGAACTCGTCATGGATCGCGCGCTGCACGAACAGCCGCGCCCCCGCGATGCAGCTTTGCCCGGTCGACGAAAACACCCCATACAGCACCCCCGCCACCGCCTGATCCAGATCGGCGTCGGCAAAGACGATGGTCGGGGATTTGCCGCCCAGTTCCAGCGAGATCGGCATCAGCTTTTCCGCCGCCTTGCGCGCCAGCGTGCGGCCGGTCGAGGTGCCGCCGGTGAAGCTGACCTTGGCGATGTCGGGATGTTCGACCAGCAGGTTGCCGATCTCGCGCCCCGCACCGGGCAGGACCGAGAACAGCCCCTTGGGCAGGCCGGATTCCTCAATGATGCGCGCCAGTTCCAGACTGACCAGCGGCGACCACGAGGCAGGCTTGAGCAGCACGGCGTTCCCCGCAGCCAGCGCGGGCGCGACCTTTTGCGCGTCGGACGCGATGGGCGAGTTCCACGGCGTGATCGCGGCGACCACCCCCAGCGGTTCGTGGACCGACGCCGTCAGCGCGTCGCCGCGCTGGGTGGTCAGGGTTTCGTCCAGCGTTTCCACGACGGCACCGAAATACCGGAACGTGCCCGCCGCAGACGCGGCCAGCGCACTGGTTTCGCGCAGCGTCTTGCCCGTATCGCGGGTCTGAATCTGCGAAATGCGGTCGATATTCGCCTCAATCCCGTCGGCGATGCGATACAGGAACCGGGCGCGTTCATGCGGGCGCAGGTTCAGCCAGGCCGGGTCGGCCTGCGCCTGTTTCGCGCGTTCGATGGCGCGCAGCCCGTCGCTTTCAGAGGCGCCGTTCAGGACGCGGTTGACAGAGCCGTCTGCCGGAAAGATCGAGGTGATCTCGGCGCCGCTGCCCTGCTCCCATTCGCCGGCAACGAACAGCTTGCCCTCTGGCAGATCGGTCATGACGTCTCCCCTCATGGTGAAAGCCCCCTTCTCTCAGATCGCGATCGGGCCAAGCCGGTTACGGATTTCCCGCACCACGCTGTAGATCGTGGTGGCCGAGGTCTTGGCATTCCCGGGCGAGGGCTTGTTCTCGATGCGGATGGTGTAATTCGCCAGCGGCGAGGTGACGCTGTATTCATGCACATTGCCCGGCGCGGCGGGGTCGGCGGTCAGTTCGACCTCGGTCGCGTCGAAACCCGCCCCGGCCAGCGCCAGCGTGGCCGCGACATTGGCGTTCTTGGGGTATTCGGTGGCCGCCTCGCGCGCCGTGCCGGTGAAAAAGCGCCGCGCCTCGGTCAGGCTGTCCAGATCGAGGATCTCTGCCGCAGGCGTCCCGGCCCAGGCGCCGGGCGGCTTGATCCCGCGATAGCGCACGGCCAGATCGCCCGCCGCCCCAAGGGCCGACAGCAGGTCGACCGCCCCGATGGCCCCGGCGGGCAGGACCAGACTCGCACCGCCTTCGGTCGCGGCCCGTGTCAGCGCGGCTTCCAGATCGGGATCGGCCAGCGCACCGACCGAGACCAGCACCACATCCGTCCCGGCCCGCAGGATCGCCGGCACATAAGCTGTTGCGGCGGCGTGGCCCGCACATTCGACCACCAGATCCGGACGCTCGGCCAGCAGCCCCGCCGCGTCGGTCACCACCGCATGGCTGGGCGCGGGCGGGGCCAGATCGCTCTCCAGCCGACGACGGACATCCTCCACCGAACCGGGCCGGGTCAGCACCGCGACATGCGCGGGCGGTGTGTCCCGGCCCAGCAGGTCCAGAACCGCCGTCGCGATATTGCCAAAGCCGATCAGACCCAGACGCATGGCATCAGTCCTTGTTGCCGGCGGCACCGGCGGCGGGCCGGCAAAGGATTCGGCGAAGGGGCCGATGCTGCACATGTCGACCTCGACCAGTTGCGGGCCGTCGGCCTGCAGCGCGGTATCCAGCGCGGCGGCGAAATCCTCGGGCGAGCGGACCACCTGATGCGGCATCCCGATCGAGCGGCAGAACAGCCCGAAATCCGGCACTGCGACCTTGGAGTAATGCCGGCGGCTGTCGTATTGCGCGTCCTGGATGTTCTGGATCACGCCATAGGCCTGATCGTTCATCAGCACATAGACCAGCGGCGCGTTTTCATCGACGGCGGTGATCATCTCGGCCAGTCCCAGCATCGCGCCGCCATCGCCCAGCAGCGTCACCGCCTTGGGCCCCGGCGATGCCAGCGCCGCGCCGATGCCCATGGCGATCCCCTGCCCGATGCCGCCGCCCAGCGCGTGCACACCGTCGCGCGGCGCGGCGATGCGAACATAGCGGTTGCCGAAGGTCGAGTTCGAGATGGTGACGTCGCGCACCCAGGGCCGGCCACCGGCGGCCACGCGCTCGGTCAGCGCCTCGGCAATGGCGGCATAGGGGCCCAGCAGGTCGCGCATCCCGCCCTCGGCCTGCGCCCGGACGCGGGCGATGTCAAAGGGCAGGTCGGGATCGGTGTCCAGCTTTTGCGGCAGCCGGTCCAGCAGGCGTTGCAGCGTGTCGGCGGCATCGCCATGGGCAAACAGATCGACCGGATAGTTGCGCCCGCCCTGCGCGGGGTCGGCGTCGATCTGCACCAGCCGGCGCGCCAGCGGCATCTTGTTGTTGCGGGTCTCGTTCCCGCGCAGCCGAGAGCCGACGACGATCATCAGATCGCAGCTTTGATACAGCTCGGCCGCCTCGGGCGTCATGTTGAAGGCACCCAGATTGCCCGGCTCTTCCTCGGACACCACGGCGCGGCCATTGGTCGAGGTGACGACGCCGAAGCCGCGATGCAGCAGCTCGGTCGCCTGCTTGCCCGCACCGCGCGCACCGCCGCCCAGCCACAGCAAGGGCCGGCGCGCCTGTTTGACCAGTTCGGCCAGCTCGTCGATCACCGCATCCGGGGCCAGCGGCCGCACCGGCTGCGGGACGTGGATGCGGGCCGGGCCGCGCGCTTGCGATCGTTGGACGTCGACCGGGATCTCCAGGCTGACCGGGCCGGTGGGCGCGGACAGCGCGGCGGACACGGCGGCGGTCAGCGCGCCGATGGCGCCATTGGCGTCCCACATGCGGAACACCGCCTTGGACACGCCGCGCAGCATCTCGGGCTGGCGCGGCACGTCGTGGATGGCGGCGCGGTCGCGGTCGGCGAATTCGCTGTCGACCTGGGTGGTGATGTGCAGCACGGGCGAGCCCGCGGTCAGCGCCTCTGCCTGCGCGCCGGCGGCATTGCCGGCGGCGGTCCCGGTCGAGGTCATGCAGACCCCCAGCCCCCCCGTCACGCGTGCATAGGCATCGGCCATGTTCATGGCCCCGGCCTCGCCCCGGGCGGGGATGAAGCGGATCTTGCCCTGTCGCGCCACGGCATCCAGGATCGGCATGTTGTGAATCGAGATCACGCCGAAGATGGCCTTGACGCCGATGCCGGCAAGATAGCGGGCGATGAAGTCGCCCACGGTTTCGGTCTGGGCCTCGGTCTCGTCGATCGGCTGAAGCAGCATGGTCATTGTCCTTCAGATATGGCGCGCAAGGCCGCCCGACACGTCGAGCTGGGCACCGGTGATGTAGCTGGCGGCCCTTGAGCCGAGAAAGGCGATGGCCGCAGCGGCTTCGGTCGGGTCGCCAAGGCGGCCAAGGGGGATGCCCTTTTTCGCGGCAAGATTGCCGTACCATTCGGCACGGCTCTGGCTTTGGTCCTCGCGCTCGGCAAAGCGGCGGGTCCATTGCCCTGATTCGATCAGCCCCAGCAGGACCGAGTTCACGCGGACCTCGGGCGCCAGTTCGAGGCTGAGGGATTTCAGCATGTTCTGCACCCCGGCACGCGCCGACGAGGTGCAGACCATATGCGGCTCGGGCTGGTAGGCGAGCAGCGAGTTGACGGCCACGATCGACCCGTGGCTTTCGCGCAGCAGCGGCAGGAAGGCCCGGATCGGGTGGATCTGGCTGAACAGCTTCAGCTCGTATTCCTCGCGCCAGTCGGCGTCGGTGGTGTCGGCGAAGGTGGACACCCGGCCCTGCCCGGCATTGTTCACCAGCAGATCGCAACTGCCCCAGCGGTCCCTCACGGCGTCGGCGAACGCGCCCACCGCTTCCGGGTCCAGCACCGACAGCGCCTGCGTCAGGATGCGGTCGTCGTCGTGATCGCGCGCCAGCACCCGGCGCACATCGTCCAGCCGCCCTTCATTGCGGGCGCAGAAGGCCACTTTTGCCCCCTGTTCCAGCAGAAAGCGCACGGTCGCCAGACCGATGCCGGACGATCCGCCGGTGATGACCGCGACCTTGCCCTGATAGCCGTAATCCATCACTCGGTCCTCAACTCGGGAAAGCCGGGATCGGGCCGGCCCTGCATGACGGCGCGCTGCGCCGGGGTGGGTGGGCCGGCGGTCATCCAGCGGTCCATCGCCTCGGGGTCGGCGCGCGACCAGACCTTGGGTTCGTGCGTCGCCTCGTCGATCTGCTGCAGTTCCGAGGTGAACTCGATCACGAAACCCGAGGGCGAGACGAAATAGGCAAACGGGTTGTTGCCGGGGCCGTGGCGGCCCGGACCCCAGGTCGGGACATGGCCCTTTTGCTTCATCCGCCCGATGCCGCGCATGAACTCGTCCAGCGTCGGCATCTCGAAGGCGACATGGTTGACGCTGGGGTAATTGGCGCGGACCAGCGCGATCGAGTGGTGGTCCGAATTGCAGCGCAGGAAGACCATCTGGTCGGCGGAATAGTCCGAGGTGCGGAAGCCCAGCACGTCCTCATAGAATTTCTGCGTGCCTTCCATGTCGGGGGTGTTCAGCACCACATGGCTGACCTTTTTCGGCTTGGCCCAGTCCTTCTGGTCGTCCAGCACGCGGGCGTCGGTGCGAAACCGCAGCCGGCGGTTGTCCGGGTCCAGCGTCTCGAACCCATAGCCGCCGACCCAGTCGTCGAACTCGGCCGGCTGGCCCAGGGGCGTGTGACCGCGGGCGACGATCTGCGCGTGCAGGGCGTCCATCGACTCGCGGTCGGGCATGGCGAAATGGACATATTCGATCCCATAGACCGGGCCGTCCTTCAGCCCGTACAGGAAGGGTTCGGTCCCGGTGCCGCGCAGCAGGGCCAGGCCGTCTTCCTGATGGGACAGGCTCAGCCCCCACATGTCCTGATAGAATGGCAGCGTGGCGCTGACATCCGGGCCGCGCATCATGATGCCGCGCAGCGATCCGACTCGGACTGGCTCTGTCATCGCATGTGTCCTCTCTGGTTCGGGCCGGTCACAGGACCGGCGTGTTCTGGGCCGCCACCGCCTGAGCGAAGGCGAGGGGTGCCTGGGTGGCCAGCGCGTGCCCGGCGGCGGGCACTTCGGTCAATTGGCCGCGAAGGGGCGCAGGGATGGCCGCGTAAAGCCGGCGCGCGCCCTCGGGCGGGGTCACGACATCCTCGACCCCGACGATGACGTCGGTGGGGACCGCAAGCCGCGCCGCGTCGTCCAGCAGCCGACCCGAGGCCAGCATCCGCGACGCCTGCGCGTAGCCGGGGCTTGTCACCTGCGCCATGCCGGCCTCGACGGCGGCCAGAAGGTCAGGGTTGTCCTGCGGACGAAAGACCAGGCGCGGCGCGCGGGCTTTCGCGAATTCCTGCGGGCCAAGCCGCGCCAATTCGTCGATGCGGTCCTGCGCGGCGGGGCTGAGGGTCGCGCCCAGCGCGATGCCGTGGCCAAGCGCGGGCGAGGCCAGCACCAGACGGCTGACCCGGTCCGGATGCGCGACCGCATAGGCCGTCGCCATCAGCGCCCCCAGCGAGTGCCCCGCCAGCGTCACCCGGTCCAGATCCAGCCGATCCAGCAACCCGGCCAGCGCCTGCGCGTAGTCGGCAGCCATGGGCCAATCCGTGTCGAGCGGGGCCGAGCCGAGATAGCCGGGCGCGTTCCACGCGATCACGCGCCAATCCATCGGCAGGAACGGCAACAGGCCCGCGAATGACTCGGCGTTCGAGCCGATGCCATGCAGCAGCACCAGCGCCGGACCGGTCCCGGCCCGTTCGCGATAGTCGATCTGCAAGGAATGGCGCGGCGTGAACATCGTGTTTCCTCAGGCAAAGACGAAGCCGTTATTGACCGGGAGAAGCTGCCCGGTCAGGGTCAGCGCCCCTTCGGTCAGCAGAAAAGCGATGGTGTCGACGATCTCCTCGGGGCGCTGCGGACCGGGGACGGCGCGACCCTCGGCATACAGCCGGTGACGCGCCTCGGGGACGTATTCGGTCGAGGCGGTGGTCAGTATGCCCGGCGCGACGGCAGCGACGCCGATCCGGTCGGGGCCCAGCTCTCGTGCCAGCGAGCGGGTCATCGAGATCACCGCGCCCTTGGACGCCACATAGGACAGCAGCCGGGGCGCGCCCCACAGCGCCGTGTCGGAAGCCACATTCACCACCCGACCTGAGCCGGAAGCCCGCAGCAGCGGCGCGGCGGCGCGGGTCATCAGCCAGGTGCCGCGGACATTGACCCGCATCACCCGGTCCCAGCTGTCGATCTCGATCTCGTCGAAGCCGATGCCGCCGATGCCGGTGGCGATGGCGCCGTTATTGACCAGCCCGTGCAGCCGCCCGCCGCCTGCGTCGGCAACAGCCTCGGCCAGCCCCGTGATCGAGGCCGGATCGCCCAGATCGACGGGCAGAAAGCTCGCCCCCAGCTCGTCTGCGGTGGCGCGGCCCTCATCCTCGGCGATGTCGGCCAGGATCAGCGTCGCGCCGTGTCGGGCGAGGCCGCGGGCGATTTCCGCCCCCAGACCGCGCGCCGCGCCGGTGACAAGGATGGTGCGACCGGCCAGCATCACTCGGCCGCCTGCGACTGGGCCAGTTCGGCCTCGACCTGCGACTTGGCTGCGCGGGTCAGCATCTGGCGGATGCGGCTGACGCCGATATCGTGCTGATACAGCATCTCGCGCTTGCGGGCGTCGTCGGGCATGCCTTCCAGCATCACCCGGTCCTGTTCCAGCACGTTCCAGTGGTTCTCTTCCAGCTTGGCGCGATACAGCAGGCGCCAGCTGTCGCGGGCCAGGCCCGAGACCTTGCGCAGCCGCCAGAAGAACACCTTGCAATGCGTCTCGTCGATGGGCAGCACCATGCCGACGATCCGCATGAACCCGCCCGGACCGGCGGCCGGCGGATAGGGGATGTCCAGAAAGCAGAACATGTTGCCGGGATGGACCTCGAACTCGCTCCAGTCGAAGTTCTCGCCCACCTGACCGACGCGGCTGATGTGAAAGCCGGACTCGGTCTTGTCGAGCTTCATCAGGTCCTGTTTCGAGCCGTAGGCCAGCGTGAAGCTTTCGGAATGCAGATAGCAGCCATGCATCGGATCGGCGAGATTATCGAGCGCATAGCGGTAATTCGTGCCCCAGACGGCGGTGCACAGAAAGCCGGTCCATTCGTCCGAGGCCAGTTCCTGCGGCAGCACGAATTCGGGCGCCTCGGGCTGTTCGGCGGAGGGGATATAGACAAACACCGCGTCGTTGGATTCGAAGACCTCGAACGAGGCCAGCGCCTTGCGGCCTTCCAGCGCACATTCGGGCATCGCCGGAACCCGCACCACCACGCCTTCACCATTGACGACGACGCCGTGATAGCGGCAGCCGATATTGCCCTCATGCACCTCGCCATAGGACAGCGGTGCGCCGCGATGGGGGCAGAAATCCTCGATGCACTGGATCTGGCCGGCGCCGTCGCGCCACAGCACCAGCTTTTGCCCCAGCGCGGTGATGCCCAGCGGGCGCGTGCCCTTGACCTCGACCGATTTGGCGACCGGATACCACTGGCCCAGCAGGCCGGTATTCACGCGCTGTTCGATGAGGGACTTCTTGTCGATGGCGGTCATGTCTCTCTCTCTCCTTGCGGCCGGGGCCAAAGGGGGGCGGGCGATGGCGCCCTGCCCCGCGATGTCAGGCGATGTCAGGCGGCGTCGGGTTTCTTGTCGCGCTTGATCTTCGAGACCGGGTGATCGGGCGGATAGGTCGGGGTGACCGGCTTGGGGTTGCCGATCAGCACGCACATCAGCGCCTCTTCGATGCCCTCGTTGCGCAGGCCGCGATAGACGCCGGGCGGGACCGAGACCAGATCGCGTTCGGTCAGCACCGTCTCGACCATCTCGCCCTTGTGCTCGATGAAGAAGCGGATCTTGTGGCCCTTGAGGATGAAGAACACCTCTTCGGCGTCGCGGTGGATGTGCAGCGGCCCTTCGCAGCCGGCCGGCAGCACCATGGTCGAGAAGGTGAAGTTCTCGGCCGGGACGACGTTCTCGTCATCGGCGACGCCGGTGGCGCCGGTGCCGATATAGCGCATCTGCGCACGGCGATAGATCGGGTCGTAGTCCGCCTGGAACTTCAGCGCGTCCCAGTCGAGCGTCCGCGTCTCATAACGCGCGGTCCGGCTTTCGACCCATTCGCCAAGGCTTTTGCCTTCGGGGATCACCACGTCGTCGGGTTCGACCGACGGAAACTTCTTTGGAGCGGCAGACATGGACTTCTCCTTCGGATGTGACGGTTGGCAGGGGGTGACGGATCAGACCTGGGCGCGCGGCAGATAGTGCAGCAGGCGCGTCTCGACCCGGACGATGGCGAAATAAAGCAGGATGCCGATGACGGTCAGCAGGATGATCGCGTCAAAGACCATCGCGGCATTGGCCTGCCCCCCGCCATAGGAAATCAGGAAGCCCAGACCGGTGTTGCCGCCGACGAGCTCGCCCACGGTCACGCCGATCACCGCAAGGGTCGAGGCGATGCGCAGCCCGGCCATCAGGTTGGGCAGGGTCGAGGGCATCTCGACCTTCAGAAAGATGCTCCAGCGCGACAGGTTATAGGCGCGGGCGAGGTTGACCAGATCGCGGTCGATGGTCCGCATCGCCTGCAGCACGTTGACCAGCACCGGGAAGAACACGATCAGCACCGTGACCAGCAGCTTGGGCATGGCGTTATAGCCGAACCACATGATGAACAGCGGCGCGAAGGCGACCTTGGGCGCGATCTGCAGGGCCAGGATGTAGGGCGACAGCACCTTTTCCCAGAATTCGGACATGCCCAGCAGATAGCCCAGCACCGCACCCAGCGCGCTGCCGATGGCAAAGCCGAGGACGGTATACAGCGCCGTCGACAGCGTGTGGCCCAGCAGCCCCTCATTGGCCCACATGCGGCCGAACTCTGCCAGACATTCCGACAGCGTCGGGATGATATAGCGCGGGACGTCCAGCGCCGGCGGCAGGATCTGCCACGCTGCCAGCAGAACGGCGAGGAAGCCGAGGCTTACATACATCGCCGTGCGCGGCGGGCGGATCCGCACCGGGGCGGGGGCGACCCCGGCGGTGGCGGTGGCGCTGCTCATTGGACGAACTCGTTGGTGTACAGGCTATCGATCGGGCTGGGCGACTGGATGATGCCGGCCTCGACATAGAAATCCTGCACCGCCTCGATCCGCGCCGGATCAAAGGCGCCCAGCGGCTGGCCCTCGCCCTCGGGATAGACCTTGTTGGCATAGGCGGTCATGATCGCCTCGATCTCGGCTTCCTTGCCGGTCTGCTGGGGCACGACGGCGACGAAATCCTTGGCAGCCTGGGCCGGATCGGCCTCGATGTCGCGCACCGCGCGCAGGACGGCGCCGACAAAGCCCCTTACCATCTCGGGACGCTCGGCGATGGTCTTGTCCGAGGCGATGATCGCCTGCGCCATGGCCGGGAAGATGGTGTCGACGGGCGCCTGCCCGATCTCGACGCCGGCCCCTTCGATGGCCGCGACCCATTCCGGCACGCCCGACATGGCGTCCAGACGGCCCGCGATCATCAGCTGGATGATCCCGCCCGCGCCCACGGCCTGTATGCTGACATCCGACTTGTCCAGCCCGACCGAGGCCAGCACGCCCAGCAGGTTGTAATAGGCGGTATCCTGAAACGAGATGACGCCGATATTCTTGCCCTTGAAATCCTCGGGGCCGGTGATGCCGCTATCGGCGCGCCAAGCCAGCTGGGTCAGGCCCTTGCCGCCCAGCAGCGCCACGCCGCGCACCTCCAGCCCGTTGGGCCGGACGATGATCGCGGTGTCGCCCATGCCGCCGCCCATATCGACGTTCCCGGCCGCGACCTGCGTCGCCACATCGGCGCCGCCCTTGCCGGTGCGGAAGGTGACGTCCAGCCCGGCCTCGTCGAAATAGCCTTTGGATTCAGCCAGTTGGAACGGTGCGAAGGCGGGCAGGAAGTCGGGCGCAGGGAACAGGTAATTCACCTTTTCCGCGGCCTGGGCAGACATGGCGCCCAAGGCGATCGCGGCGGCTGCGGCAGTCATAAGCAGGCGGTTCATATCATCGTCCTCGGTTGGAAGTGGGAGTCTTCAGATGGCTTTTTCTTCGAGCTTCAGATGCCGGAACAGTTGCGAGGCATAATCGGCGACCTCGGGCATCATTCGCCGCTTCAACGGATGGTTGCGGTTGGGCAGATCGACGCGGATCTCGGCGACGATCTGGCCGGGACGCTCGGACAGCACGAAGATGCGGTCCGACATCAGCACCGCCTCGGCAAGGTCATGGGTGATCAGCAGCGTGGTCTTGCCGCTTTCCGCGATGGTCTCGGCAAAGCTGTTCTGCAGCAGCAGCTTGGTCTGCGCGTCCAACGCCGAGAACGGCTCGTCCAGCAAGATGATCTCGGGGTCGATGGCCAGCGTCCGGGCCAGCGCCGCGCGCTGACGCATCCCGCCCGAAAGCTGATAGGGGTATTGATGCTCGAACCCGTCCAGATGGCAGCGGCGCAGTTCGAACATCGCCCGCTCGCGCCGCTCGGCCTTGGAAACCGGGCGCGACTCCAGCCCGAACTCGATGTTTGACACGATATTGCGCCAGGGCAGCAGCAGATCCTTTTGCAGCATGAAGCCGACGTGATCGTTGGGGCCGTTCACCGGCTCTCCGCTGACCAGCACCTCGCCCGAGGTCGGCTGATACAGACCCGCCGTCATCGACAGCAGCGTGGATTTGCCACAGCCCGACGGCCCCACGACCGAGACGAACTCGCCCGTATTCACGGTGAAGGTGACATCGCGGATGGCGGTCAGCACGGCGCCCGAATTGGTCGCGAACTGCTTGGTCAGGTTCCGGAACTCAAGCGCCATAGCCATGCTCGGCATAGGCCGCATCGAGCGACGCGTTGATTTCGGCAAGCTCTTGCGCCAGCAGCGCCTCGCTCCAATCGGTGCGGCCAGAGCGGGGGGCGGTCACGCCCTGCTCGGTCAACGCCACGGCGACATCGGCGTAATCATGCGTGCCGGCGGCATAGATCTGCATCAGCGCGTCGGTCAATACCGCCTCGGCAGGCTCCAGCTCGCGGCCCCGGCATTGATGCGCCAGCGCCGGGCGCGCGTTGTCGCGACCATGCTGCGCGAGTCGATCTTTGAAAGCATCCACCCTTGGTCTCCTCCATCCCGCAGGTGTGTTCATATACGAACACTTTGTTCAAAAGAGAATGAACTTTGAGTCGCGTCGAGTCAACATTTTTTTGAGAAGCGGCGCGAAGGGCGTCGTCCGACAGGTCGCGCGGCAGGTCGCGCATGGATTATCGGTGACGATTTCGTGTCGCCCTTTAATTACCGACCACTGGTCTGTATATTGACCGAATGGATAATCCGCCCGAACCCCACAAACGTCTGCGCATGGCACCCGATCAGCGGCGGGCGGATATTCTGGACGCGGCGCAGGGGCTGTTCTTTGCCCGCGGCTGGGACGACGTCACCATCGCCGATGTTCTGGCCCGGGCCGGGATTTCCAAGGGCGGTTTCTACCACCATTTCGCCGCCAAGGAGGATCTGCTGGACGGCGTGGTCGAGCGGTTCACCACCGCCGCGCTGATCTCGGCGCAGGCGGCGCGGGCGGCGGCGTCGGGGGATGCGCTGACGCGCTTCAACGCCTTTCTGGCCGAATCGAGCCGCTGGAAGGCCGAGCAGGCGCCGCAGATGAAGTTCTTTCTCGACGTGATGCTGCGCCCCGGCAACGATATCCTCTTTGCCCGTATCACCGCCGCGGCGAGTGCGGCCGCCATGCCCGTCCTGCTGGAGATGATCGCGCAGGGCGTCGATGAGGGCGCCTTTGACGTCCCCGAGATCGGCTTGGTGGGCGAGACCATCATCGCCATGTCGCAGGGCCGGCGCGCGGTGCTGACCGCCGCGATCCGCGACGCCGAGGCGGGTCGGATGGACCGGGCGGTGGCCGCGCTGGACCAGCGGATGCGGGCCGAAGGGGCGCTGATCGACCGGATGCTGGGCCTGCCTGCGGGCAGCATCATCCTGTCGAACCCGACCGAATATCGCCTGATGCTGCGCGCCATCACCGGCGCGGCAGGCGGCACCCACATCACACGACAGGAGCGAACATGCTGACCGTCAAGACACTGAAATCGAATGTCTATGAGCTGACGCTGCAGGGCGTCTTGGAGAAACGCGACATCGAGACGATGGAGCGCGAGCTGACCCCGGTGCTGCAAGGCGATGGTCCGCTTGGGCTGATCATCCGCGCCGAGCACTGGCAGGACATGACCGCCGACGCGCTGGCCGAGGACATGAAATTCGAGTTCGGGATGCTGACGCAATGGGCCAAGATCGCGCGCATGGCCGTGGTCACGGACCTTCAGGCGGTGTCGGCGCTGCTGCGGTGGATCGACCCGATCCTGCCGATGATCGAGATGCGCAGCTTTCCCTCCTCGGACGTCGCGGCGGCCGAGGCCTTTGCCTCGGACCTGCCGGATCAGCGCGACACCGCGGCTAACGGCGGGCTGACGCTGCTGGCCGATGGGTCGGACGGGGTGGTGGCGTTCGAGGTCGATGGCCGCATCACGCCCAAGGATGTCGAGGCCCTGTTCGCGCGGCTTCAGACGGTGATGCAGGGCGATGCCAAGGTCAATCTGCTCGCCCGGTTCAAACGCTGGGACGGCTTCGATCCGGCGCTGCTGACCGATGCCGGGATCTTCGGGTCGAAATTCGCCATGATCGGGCATCTGAAGCGCTATGCCGTGGTCGGCGCGCCGTCCTGGATGCAGGGCGTGATCTCGGCCATGGGCGCGGCGATGCCGTTCGAGATGCGCTGCTTCGACGCGGCGGACGAGGACGCCGCCCGCGACTGGGTCGGCTGGACCTGATCGCGCGCTTGGCCGGGCGCCGGCCTGCAGCTAGAACGAACCGCAAGTGGGGTTGCGGCGACACCATTGCTGACTGGAACCGTCCCGGGGCTCGGACGCGTTCGTCCGAGGAGACCAGACGATGACCGACACCCCGACTGACGATCGGCAAGAACTGACCTTCGAAAGCGACCCCGGATCGACCCGATCCAGATGGGTCGCGGGCGGGCTGGCGCTGGCCATCATCGGCTGGATGGGCAGCGGCTATATCCTGCCCTCGGAACAGGCCGAGCAGAGCGCGAAACAGCCCGTCGCCCCGCGCCCGGTGACGGTCGCCGTCCGCAAATCGGTGGCCGAGCCGGTCAAGCAGGTCTTCGTCGCCGAAGGTCAGGCCCTGCCCGACCGCGACACCATGCTGCGGGCCGAAACCTCGGGCCAGATCGGCGAGGTGCTGGTCGATATGGGCGCCGATCTCGAGGCGGGCGAGGTCATCGCGCGCTTTGACATCGCCGCAAGGCAGGCGGATCTGGAACGCGCCGAGCAAGAGCGCGACCGGGCGCAGCGCGAATTCGACAATGCCAGCTCGCTGCTGGAACGCGGCGTGGCGACGCTGGACCGCGTCTCGCAGGCGCGGGCGACGCTGGCGGCGGCCGAGGCGGGCGTCAGTTCCGCCCGGAAGGCCATCGAGGATACCGAGATCCGCGCCCCCTTTGCCGGCCGGCTGGAATCGCTGGACATCAATCTGGGCGAGTTCGTCTCGCTGGGGGCCGATGTCGGCCGGATCGTGGACAACACGCCCCTGAACATCCGCATCCAGGTGCCGCAGCAATCGCTGCGCGACGTCCGGGTGGGCCAGATCGCCGAGGTGGCCTTCATCACCGGCGAGACGACGACCGGCACGGTGACCTTCGTGGCCACCAGCGCCGACCCCGAAACCCGCACCTTTCGCGCCCGGATCGAGGTGGCGAACGAGGACGGCGCCATCCCTGCCGGCATCAGCGCGCAACTGCGCATCCTGACCGGCGAGCTGACGGCGCATTTCGTCTCGCCCGCGATCCTGTCGCTGGACACTGACGGCACGCTGGGGATCAAGACCGTTAGTGACGACAACCGCGTCAAGTTCCACAAGATTGACATCGTCCGCGCCCAGACCGACGGGATCTGGGTCGCCGGGCTGCCGGACGAGGCGCAGATCATCTCGATCGGGCAAGGCTTCGTGAATGACGGCGAGACGGTCGATCCGCAACCCGAACAGGACGGCGATGACCTGCCCGCCGTGCAGCCCGCACCCAACACGCCCGAGGCCGCGGCACCCGCCGACCCGGCCGGGCCGATCATCACCACCGCGCCCGGTGACGGGACCCCCGTCGCCGCCAATGCCGGGCCCGCGCAATGAACGGCATCATCGACGCCGCCTTCAGCCGCAGCCGCGTGGTCATCCTGTCGCTGCTAATGATCCTGGCACTTGGCGCCTATGCCTATGTGACGATTCCCAAGGAAAGCTCGCCCGAAATCCCGATCCCGATCTTCTATGTCTCGACCGGGCTCGACGGCATCTCGCCCGAGGACGCCGAGCGCCTGCTGATCGAACCGCTGGAAACCGAGCTGTCGACCATCACCGGGCTGAAGCAGATGACCGGGAACGCGGGCGAAGGCTATGCCAGCCTGCAGCTTGAATTCGAGCCGGGCTTCGATGCCGTGGCCGCGCTGGACAAGGTCAAGGAAGGCGTGGACCGCGCCACCCCCGACCTGCCCGAGGACGCCACCGACCCCCGCGTGACCGAGATCAACACCGCGCTGTTTCCGATCCTGACCGTGATCCTGTCCGGCCCGGTGCCCGAACGCACGCTGAACAGCCTGTCCGAGGATCTGGCCAAGCGGATCGAGGCGCTGAGCGGCGTGCTCGAGGTCGATGTCGGGGGCTCGCGCGATGCGCTGCTCGAAGTGCTGATCGACCCGACCGTGTTCGAGACCTACAATATCAGCTTTGAAGAGCTGATCGGCCAGATAAACCGCAACAACCGCCTGATCGCCGCCGGCGCCATAGAAAACGGCGCCGGGCGCATCGTGCTGAAGGTGCCCGGCCTGATCGAGGATGTCGCCGACGTCATGGCGCTGCCGGTCAAGGTGCGCGGCGATACGGTCGTGACCTTCGCCGATGTCGCCACCATCCGCCGCACCTTCGAGGACCCGACCGGATTTGCCCGCATCGACGGCCAGCCGGCGCTGGCGCTCGAGGTCAAGAAACGCTCGGGGTCGAACATCATCGAGACCGTGGACGCGGTGCGCGACCTGATCCAGACCGCGCAGGCCGACTGGCCGGAAAGTGTGAAGATCGACTATATGCAGGACGAAAGCGAGCAGGTCGACACCATGCTGAGCGACCTTGAGGCGAACGTCATCGCCGCCGTGATCCTGGTGATGATCGTCATCGTCTGGGCGCTTGGCATCCGCTCGGCGCTGCTGGTGGGACTTGCCATTCCGGGCGCGTTCCTGGCCGGGGTCACGGCGCTGCTGTTCATGGGCTACACGATGAACCTGGTCGTCCTGTTCTCGCTGATCCTCGTCGTCGGGATGCTGGTCGACGGCGCGATCGTCACCACCGAGTTCGCTGACCGCCGCCTGCAGGAAGGCGACCCGCCCAAGGTCGCCTATGCCGCGGCCGCCAAACGCATGGCCTGGCCGATCATCGCCTCGACCGCGACCACGCTCAGCGTGTTCTTTCCGCTGCTGTTCTGGACCGGGACGGTGGGCGAGTTCATGAAGTTCCTGCCCATCACCGTGATCCTGACGCTGACCGCCTCGCTGTTCATGGCGCTGATCTTCATCCCCGTGGTCGGCGGGCTGATCGGCAAGAAGCCCCCGCAATCGGCGGCGGCGAAACAGGCGCTGTATGCCGCCGAAAAGGGCGATCCGCGCGAGCTGGGCGGCTTTACCGGCGGCTATGTCCGGGTGCTGCAATTCGCCATCCTGCGGCCCTGGGCCACGCTGATCATGGCGGTGGCGCTGCTGCTGGGCGCCTTCGGCGCCTATGGTCAGTTCGGCACCGGGATCAGCTTCTTCCCCTCGGTCGAGCCGGAATTCGCGCAGGTGCAGGTCCGCGCCCGCGACAATTTCTCGATCTTCGAGAAGGACGCGCTGGTCCGCCGGGTCGAGCAGCGGCTGTTCGCTTACGACGAGATCGCCTCGGTCTATGCCCGGTCGGGCGGCAGCAACCGCACCGATGCCGACCTGATCGGTACCATCCAGATCGAGCTGACCGAATGGGACACCCGCCGCACCGCCGACGAGATCGGCGAGCAGATCCGGGCCGAAATGGCCACCATTCCCGGCATCGACGTGCAGGTGCAGACCGCCTCGCAGGGTCCCTCGGCCGGCAAGCCGATCAGCCTGCGCGTCGCGGCCGACGACCCCAAGGCGCAGGCCGCCGCGGTCGAGGCGATCCGAAAGGCGATGGACGATATCGGCGGCTTTACCGACATCACCGACACCCGGCCGCTGCCGGGGGTGGAGTGGCTCATCTCGGTCAACCGCTCGGAAGCGGCGCGGTTCGGGGCGGATATCTCCAGCCTCGGGCAGGCCGTGCAACTGCTGACGCGCGGCATCACGGTGGCCGATTATCGCCCCGACGATGCCGAGGGTTCGGTCGATATCAATGTGCGCTTCCCCTCCAACGACCGCACGCTCGAGGAGCTGCAATCGCTGCGCGTGCCGACCTCGGCCGGGCTGGTGCCGATCTCGAACTTCGTCACCTTCGAGCCCGCGCCCCGCACCGGCACCATCACCCGCGTCGATCAGCAGCGGGTCATCACCATCGAGGCCAATGTCGCCCCAGGCCTCTTGGTCAACGACCAGGTGGTGGCCCTGCAAGCCGCCATCGAGGCGCTGGACCTGCCCCCCAGCATCGAGGCCTCCTTCGCCGGCGAGGCGCAGGACCAGACCGACGCGACGCGCTTCCTGATCGGCGCCTTCATCACCGCGGTCTTCCTGATGTTCGTGATCCTGCTGATCCAGTTCAACAATTTCTTTCAGGCCCTGATCGTGATGAGCGCCATCGTCTTTTCCATCGCCGGCGTCCTCTTCGGCCTGATCGTCACCGGACGCCCCTTCGGCGTCGTCATGGGCGGGATCGGCGTGATCGCGCTGGCGGGGATCGTGGTGAACAACAATATCGTGCTGATCGACACCTATAACGATCTGAAAAAGGCCGGCCTGTCCCCGCTCGAGGCCGCGCTGCGCACCGGCGCACAGCGCCTGCGCCCCGTGGTGCTGACCTCGGTCACGACGGCCCTGGGCCTGATGCCCATGGTGATCGGCGTAAACCTCAACTTCTTCACCCGCGAGATCGTCTACGGCGCCCCCTCGACCCAGTGGTGGACCGAACTCAGCTCGGCCATCGCCGGCGGCCTGGTGATCGCCACCGTCCTGACCCTGATCGTGACCCCCGCGATGCTGATGCTGGGCGAGAAGAAGGCGCGGCGGAGGGAGAGGGGGGCGGTTGGCGAGGGAGCGGTGCGCGGGGAGGCGGTGCGGGGCGGGTGAAGGGGGGATGCGAGGCTGTATGTTTCTCCTGCGCTCACTAAGGTCCGGCACGGACATTGCTTGCTACCACCAACTGCACGACCGTCTCCGCCATTGAGCCCAGCAAATAACCATGCTCTTGCTGAGACCCAGTCAGGCCAATAGCGATCCTCGCCATGGGCGTTGTGAACGGGCCCCCCTTTCGACCGGACACTCAGGCATAACCATGGAGGCTTAGGGATAGCCCCAGGCACGTGCTTATGTCTGACTATGAAATCATCAGCGATGGCGGCCGCAGGCGTCGCTGGACGTCGTCCGAGAAGCTGCGGATCGTTGAGGAGACGCTGGACGAGACTGCCAGCATCTCGGTTGTTGCGCGCCGTAATGGCGTTGCGCCGAACCCGGCTCGTATCGTTGGCGGCGGCTGATGCTGGAAGGGGGAGCCGTGGCCGTGTCAGGAGACGATGACGTCACAAGCAATCGCGCCGTCCGGCATTCATCATCGACGCCCATGACCGCGAGATCATCGCCTGGTGCGCCGTCGTGGACGCAAGCAGCAGCGGATCGGACGTATGCGACATGATGCTGGCAGCGGTAGAGGCGCGGTTTGCAGATTACCGCGCACCGCACCAGGTCGAGATGTTCAGCGACAACGGTTCGCCCTACACCGCCAGGGAAACCTGCATCTTCGCCCGCCAGCTCGGCCTGAAACCCTGCTATACGCCGGTGAAGAGCCCGCAGAGCAATGGGATATCCGAGGCATTCGTGAACACACTCAAGCGGGACTACGTGAACGTCACTCCGCTGCCAAACGCCGTCACCGTCCTTGGACTGATTGCCGGATGGTTCGAAGACTACAATGAGAACGACCCCATTTGGGGCTGACGATGCACTCACCACGCGAGTTCATCGCAGCCCAAACCGCAACCGCCTGAGTGTCCGGTGAAACGGAGGCAAGATCAGAAGGGACCCGCTAACGCTAATCCGCCATTCTCTTATTGGTCGGGGCGCATTTGTTCGCTGCATCTCTCAGGTGATGACTGCATCAGAAGTAAGCGTCCGGCCTGACCGCTACCCGCGCCATTTCCAAGGCAGCAGGTCATCGACCTTTGTGATCTTGTAATCAGGGATACGGGCCAGGGTGTCGGCGAGCCAGGCATGGGGATCGATGGCGTTGAGCTTGGCTGTTTCGATCAGGGTGTAGGCGATGGCGGCGGCCTTTCCACCTGCCTCGGAACCGACGAATAGGTAGTTTTTCCGCCCGAGGGCGATGGCGCGCATGCCGCGTTCGGCGGCGTTGTTGTCGAGCTCGAGGATGCCGTTGTCGAGGTAGGGGCGCAGGCGTTCCATCCTGGTGAGGGCGTATCGGATGGCGGCCGCTAGCGGGGATTTCCCCGAGATCGTGGTGAGTTGCATGGCCAGCCAGACTTCCAGGTCATCGAAGACCGGGGCGGCATGTGCCTTACGGAGTTCGGCGCGGCGGTCCGGTGGCGAACCTCGGGCTTCCTTCTCGACGGCATAGAGCCGGGCGATGCGGCCGATGGCCTCCTCAGCGATCGGCGAACCTTGCGATCGGTGGATGTCCACGAACTTGCGCCTGACATGGGCCATGCAGGCGACCTCGCGGATGGCGCCGGAACGGTAGAGATCCTCGAACCCGGCATAGCCGTCGGCATGCATCCAGCCGCGGAAACGGGCCAGATGATCCTTGGGGTGCTGACCCTTGCGGTCGCCCGAGAAGCGATACCATGCGGCAGGCGGAGCATCGCCATCCCATGGGCGCTCATCGCGGGCATAGGTCCAGAGCCGGGCCGTCTGGGTCTTGCCGGTGCCGGGCGCCAGCATCCGCACCGGCGTATCGTCGGCGAAGATCGCCTCGGCCGACAGGACATGGCGCCCGATGGCCTCGGCCAGTGGCTCCAGAAGGGTGGTGGTCTTGCCGACCCAGTCGGCCAGGGTCGATCGGTCGAGATCGAGCCCTTCGCGGCCGAAGATCTGGCTCTGGCGATAGAGGGGAGATGGTCGGCATACTTGCTGACCAGCACATGGGCCAGCAGACCCGGCCCGGGGCGACCGCGCTCGATCGGGCGCGACGGCAGCGGGCCTGGACGAAGCGTTCGCAGCAAGCGCAGGTCAGCCGGGGCGGACAATCCGGTTCACGATGAAGCGCCCAGGAACATACTCCAGCTCTTCCGTGACGTCCTCGCCGATCCGGCGCAGGCGACCGCCGCAATCGGCACAGGCATCGGCGCCGGGCATCAGTTCCACCTCCATCCGGGGGATATGATCCGGGATCGGACGGCGCTTGGGTTTGCCCTTCTCCTCGATGTCCGGCAGACGCATCCGCGCCGTCATCGCGGCGGCCGCGATCTCGCTGGCCTCAAGAGCCAACTGAAGCTGTTCTGCCGTCTCCGAGGACGCGCCGAACCGGTGTGCCCGGTGCCCGGCCAGTTGGTGCCGCAGCTTCTCGATCAGGATCGCCTGCGCCTTCACCTCGGCCAGAAGCCGCGCGGTGAAGCTGCGCAACTCCTCGGGATCTTCCGGCAGGGTCAGGGTCTGATCGAGCATGCAAGGAGTTTATCCCACGGGATTCCTTATGGGAATCATTCTCTTGTGGCCCCCCCCTGATTATCCCGCTGCCAAGGGCCGCCACGTTCGCTCCGGGGCACGCCAGTCGATCCCTTCCAGGAGCATCGACAACTGCGCCGGTGTCAGCGCCACCTTCCCCTCCTTGGCCGAGGGCCAGACGAACCGGCCCGCTCCAGCCGCTTCATGAACATGCAGGCCCCTGGCCATCCCACCAGATGACCTTCACCAGATCACCGCGACGGCCGCGGAAGACGAAGAGATGCCCGCCGAAAGGATCCTGCTTCAGCACCGCCTCGGCCTGCGCCGCCAAGGAAGCAAAGCCCTTGCGCATGTCGGTGACCCCGGCAGCCAGCCAGACCCGCGTGTTGGCCGGAACCGGGATCACGCCGAAAGTCCCCGGATCAGCCGCGCCAGCGCCTCAGGATCATAGCTGCCGCTGATCCGCATCCGGTGACCGCCCGCCAGCTCGATCTCGATGTGGTTCTCGGCGGCAGGTGCCGCCGGAGTAGACCTGGTCTCCGCGACGATCTCTACGGGCAGAAACCGCGCCTCCTCTGCTGGGGGCGCAACCGAGGTGGGGTCCGGCGCATAACGGGGATCGCGCAGCCACTTGAAGATCAGGTTCGCGTTCACCGCGTAGCGCCGCGCCACCTGAGCCACGGAAACGCCCGGCGCCGCCGTCTGGAAACAGATCGAACGCTTCTCCTCATCCGTCCAAAGTCGCTTCGTCCGACGCGCCACGCCATCACCATAGTGTCCACTATCAATGGTGGACACTATCCGCCTCTTTCACCACGCGGCAGGGCGGTCAGGCCGGACGCTTACCATCAGAATTAGCGCCGTCGGACAGGTCGCGTCTGCACCCCTTGTTATTCCCAGCGGTTGCAAAGGCTATTCCAAACGGTTTTTCTCCGATTCTCAGTGCGAAACTAACCTCGGTTGTTACCAAATGCAAATAGCCTCCCGTGAGGGAGGCTATTGGCTTTTGGCCTTGCGTAGGTATTTTGGTTGCGGGGACAGGATTTGAACCTGTGACCTTCAGGTTATGAGCCTGACGAGCTACCGGGCTGCTCTACCCCGCGCCATTTGTGTTTTGGCGTTTTTTTATCGTTCGAGAGATTTGCGTTTCTTTTCAGATCTGGCGGTGACCTACTCTCCCACGTCTTGAGACGCAGTACCATTGGCGCGACGGCGCTTAACGGCCGAGTTCGGGATGGGATCGGGTGTTTCGCTCGTGCTATGTCCACCAGATCGGAGAAGAAACGCTCAGCGTTCCGCGTGACATGCGGGTTGTTGTCCAAGGATGCTTTTGGAAGCGGGGATCGTTTTTTTGCGATCTGGCCACTTCCGGATCAAATCAAGCCTATCGAGCCATTAGTACCGGTCAACTGAACACATTGCTGCGCTTACATCTCCGGCCTATCGACGTGGTGGTCTTCCACGGCTCTCAAGGGATACCTGGTTTTGAGGGGGGCTTCACGCTTAGATGCCTTCAGCGTTTATCCTGTCCGTTCATAGCTACCCAGCACTGCCGTTGGCACGACAACTGGTCCACCAGTGGAACGTTCACCCCGGTCCTCTCGTACTAGGGGCAACTCCTCTCAAGTATCCTACACCCACGGCAGATAGGGACCGAACTGTCTCACGACGTTCTAAACCCAGCTCACGTACCTCTTTAAACGGCGAACAGCCGTACCCTTGGGACCTGCTCCAGCCCCAGGATGAGATGAGCCGACATCGAGGTGCCAAACGATGCCGTCGATATGGACTCTTGGGCATCATCAGCCTGTTATCCCCAGCGTACCTTTTATCCGTTGAGCGATGGCCCTTCCACTCGGGACCACCGGATCACTATGGCCGTCTTTCGACTCTGCTCGACTTGTCAGTCTCGCAGTCAGGCTGGCTTCTGCCATTGCACTCAACGAGCGATTTCCGACCGCTCTGAGCCAACCTTCGCGCGCCTCCGTTACTCTTTGGGAGGCGACCGCCCCAGTCAAACTACCCACCACGCAGGGTCCCGGATCCGGATGACGGACCGCGGTTAGACATCAAGAGTGCGAAGGGCGGTATCTCAAGGATGGCTCCACGGGAACTGGCGTCCCCGCTTCAAAGCCTACCGCCTATCCTGCACATCGCAATCCTGATGCCAGTGCGAAGCTATAGTAAAGGTGCATGGGGTCTTTCCGTCTAACCGCGGGAAGTCTGCATCTTCACAGACAATTCAATTTCGCTGAGTCCACATTTGAGACAGCGGGGAAGTCGTTACGCCATTCGTGCAGGTCGGAACTTACCCGACAAGGAATTTCGCTACCTTAGGACCGTTATAGTTACGGCCGCCGTTTACCGGGCTTCAATTCAATGCTTGCACATCTCCTTTTAACCTTCCGGCACCGGGCAGGCGTCAGACCCTATACGTCGTCTTGCGACTTCGCAGAGCCCTGTGTTT
>NZ_CP025583.1:0-37500 GCF_002865605.1 Paracoccus jeotgali | reverse complement strand
GAAGGTCGCGCCCAATATCCTGTCGAAGCCGTGGCGGCCTGACGATCAGCGCTTGCTGAACTGGAAGCTGCGGCGGGCCTTGGCCTTGCCGTACTTCTTGCGTTCCACGACACGCGCATCGCGAGTCAGGAAGCCGGCTGCCTTCAGCGCGGCGCGCAGGCCCGGCTCGTGCAGTTGCAGCGCCTTCGAAATGCCATGCTTGAC
The DNA here is from genome assembly GCF_002865605.1 of Paracoccus jeotgali. Taxonomy (NCBI): domain Bacteria; kingdom Pseudomonadati; phylum Pseudomonadota; class Alphaproteobacteria; order Rhodobacterales; family Paracoccaceae; genus Paracoccus; species Paracoccus jeotgali. Next base: position 37,296 of record NZ_CP025583.1, on the reverse strand, counting down.
CGCACCGGCCTGGCCCGACAGCCCGCCGCCCTTGACGGTGGCGACGACGTCATACTGCCCGCCCACGCCGGCGACGTCGAAGGGCTGACGCAGGATCATCTGCAGCACCGGCCGGGCGAAGTACTCGCTGGCGGGCTTGTCGTTCACGATGATATTGCCGTTGCCCGGCTTGACCCAGACGCGGGCGACGGCGTCCTTGCGCTTGCCCGTGGCATAGGCGCGGCCGAACTGGTCACGCACCGGCTCGCGCGGGGCGGCGGCGGTTTCGGTCGCGACCGGGGCCGCGCTGTCCGTGACCGCTTCTTTCAGCTGGTCGAGGGATTTGATGTCTTCGGCCATGATTACGCGCTCCGGGTGTTCTTCTTGTTCATCGACTTGACGTCGAGGACTTCGGGCTGCTGGGCTTCGTGCGGATGCTCGGTCCCGGCATAGACGCGCAGATTGGACATCTGCTGCTTGCCCAGCTTGTTGCGCGAGATCATACGCTCGACCGCCTTGGTGACGACCCGCTCGGGGTGGGCGCCTTCAAGGATCTGGCGGGCCGTGCGGTGCTTGATGCCGCCGGGATGGCCGGTGTGCCAGTAGTATTTCTTCTCGTCACGCTTGTCGCCGGTCATCTGCACCTTGTCGGCGTTGATGATGATGACGTTGTCGCCCATATCCATGTGCGGCGTGAAGGTCGGCTTGTGCTTGCCACGCAGGCGCGTGGCGACGATCGAGGCGAGACGACCCAGCACGACGCCCTCGGCGTCGATCAGGATCCACTTCTTCTCGATATCCGCCGGTTTTGCGGTGTAGGTTTTCATTTCGGTGCCCTTTTGGGGGAATTCATGTTCGAGATGGGGGTGTATCGGCGATCGCGCCGGTCAGGTCAAGACAAACCGACGCGGATTAAGCCTGCGAAACCAAGGGCTTGGCAGATAGGTAATTATTTACCACAGCTTTCGCTGCTGTAAGACGGCGCGCTTTACGCGCCAGACCCTTACCGCGGCGGAATCGCATAGGTCATGGCGGCGCGGGCGACGGGGGGCTCGGCGCCTTCGGAAAAGATCAGCGCATCGGCCACGGCGAGGTTGCGGCCCAGCTTCAGCAGGCGGCATTCGGCCCGCAGATCGCGCCCGGCCTCGGGCTTGCGCATGAAATCCATGCTGGCATTTGTCGTTACTGCCAAGGCGACCTTGCCGATCCGCGACAGGATCGCGCAATAGATCGCCAGATCGGCCAGCGCGAACATCGTCGGCCCCGACACCGTGCCGCCGGGCCGCAGATGCCGGTCGCCCACCGCCAGCCGCACCACCAGCCCGTGATCAGTGATCCGCGTCACGCTGAACTCTGGCGCCACCTGCGAAAAATCCTCGGCCAGAAAGGCATTCAGCGCCTTTGCATCCATCTTTACGTCCACGCGCTTTCCTCCGTCGCCGCTTTGGCCCTATGCTGCCGATGAGGCGAGAAGGAAATCAACCATGTCCGAACTGATCTTACGCAACGACACCGGGCCGATTGCGCGGCTGGTGATGAACAGCCCGACGAATTTCAACGCGCTGTCGGCCGAGATGATCGCGGGGCTGTACACGACGCTCGCGACCATCGCCAATGATGACGAGATCGGGGTGGTGATCCTGGCGGCCGAGGGGAAAGCCTTTTGCGCCGGGCACGATCTGCGCCAGATGCAGGCGGCGCGCGCCAACCGCGATGGCGGACGGGCCGGCTATGTGGCGCTGTTCGACGGGTGCAGCCAGCTGATGCAGCTGATCTCGACCCTGCCCCAGCCGGTCATCGCCGAGGTGCAGGGCGTGGCCACCGCCGCCGGCTGCCAGCTTGTCGCCTCGTGCGATCTGGCGATTGCTTCGGAAAAGGCGCGCTTCGGGGTGAACGGCATCGATATCGGTCTGTTCTGCTCGACCCCCGCCGTGGCGCTGTCGCGGGTCATTCCGCGCAAGGCAGCCTTCCACATGCTCGCCACGGGCGAGTTCCTGTCGGCCGAGGAGGCCGCGCGGCTGGGCCTCGTCAACCGCACCGTCCCGGCGGAGAAGCTGGCAGACGAAACCATGGCGCTGGCCGAGAAGATCGCGGCCAAGCTGCCCTCGGCCATGGGCATGGGCAAGCGCGGGTTCTATGAACAGCTCGGCCACGACACCCCGTCCGCTTACGAGGCCGCCTGCGATACCATGGTCGCCAACATGATGCTGCGCGACACCGATGAAGGCATCAACGCCTTTCTGGAAAAGCGGCGGCCGGACTGGGATGACACGGCCGAGGAAGAAGCGGCACCCGGCAGCGATCCGGTTCGGGCCTAACGGCGGCGCAGGGCGACCATCGCCCTGCCCCACCCGCCCGGCACCAGCACGAAGCTGAGCAGAAAGCCGATGAAAAAGCCCGAGATCTCGGCGATCCAGCCAAAGCCAGCATTGCCGAACAGCAGCCCGAAGACCAGCTGGAACAGCAGCAGCATCCCGATCAGGGTGAAGGCGCGCAGCCGGTTGACGTTCTCGATCCCCAGCCGGACCCACAGCAGAAAGGTGAACGCGCCGACCAGCCCATAGACCGCCGGATAGCCGCCGATCAGCGGGGCCAGCTCGATCCCTGCGATCTGGCCAAAGATGGTATAGACCGCCGCCCCGCCGATGGCGCAGCCGAAGAACAGCGCCAGCAGCGCCCAAGGCCGGAACTGCTCGGCCACCATCTTGCCCAACGCGAGCGTAAAGACGATGACGAACAGCGCGTGCGTCAGGCTGCCATGGACAAAGGGATAGGTCAGCACCCGCGCGGCGTGGCGCAGGTTGAAGACGCCCAGCTCCCACATCCGCACCGGCAGTTGCGGGATATAGGCCGCAAGCTCCAGCCCGTTCAGGCGCAGCCCGATCCCTTGCGCGCCGCCGATGAAGCCGATGGCGCCCAGACCGAACACGGCCTCGGTGGCGATCATGGGCAGGACCAGCAGCCAGACCACCGGCGAAATGGCGTTGATCGGCGATTCGTCATATCCGGGGCGCATGTCGGTTCCTTCCCGTTCGGGCACGCAGTCGCAGGGCTGTTGCGCCCGCCTGCCCGCAGCGTTAAGCCAACCGCGAGGATTTTCCAAGCAGGCCCGCCATGACCCAAGCCCCGACCCCCCGCGTTTTTTCCGGCATCCAGCCCTCGGGGCATCTGACGCTTGGCAACTATCTGGGCGCGCTCAAGCGCTTTGCCGAACGGCAGGATCAGGGGGTCGAGACGGTCTATTGCCTCGTCGATCTGCACGCCATCACCGTCTGGCAGGACCCCGACGCCCTGCGCCAGCAGACCCGAGAGGCCGCCGCCGCCTTCATGGCCGCCGGCATCGACCCGCAGCGCTCGATCCTGTTCAACCAGAGCCAGGTGCCGGCCCATGCCGAACTGGCATGGCTGCTGAACTGCGTGGCGCGGTTGGGCTGGATGAACCGCATGACGCAGTTCAAGGACAAGGCCGGCAAGAACTCCGAGGCGGTCAGCCTTGGGCTTTACGCCTATCCCGCGCTCATGGCCGCCGACATCCTTGCCTATCACGCGACCCATGTCCCGGTGGGCGAGGATCAGAAGCAGCATGTCGAGCTGACCCGCGACATCGCCGCCAAGTTCAACCATGATTACGGCGTCGACTTCTTCCCCCTGCCCGAGCCGGTGATCGAAGGCCCGGCGACGCGGGTCATGTCGCTGCGCGACGGCAGCAAGAAGATGTCGAAATCCGACCCTTCCGATGCCAGCCGCATCAACCTGACCGACGACGCCGACACCATCGCCCAGAAATTCCGGAAGGCCCGCACCGATGCCGAGCCCCTGCCCGGCGATATGGACGCGCTGAAGGACCGGCCCGAGGCGCGCAACCTGGTCAATATCTACGCGGCCCTCGCCAATGAGGCGCCCGCCGACGTGCTGGCCCGGTTCGAAGGCCAAGGCTTCGGCAGCTTCAAGCCCGCGCTGGCCGATGTCGCGGTCTCGGTTCTGGGGCCCATTTCGGGCCGGATGGCCGAGTTTCTGGCCGACCCGGCCGAGATCGACCGCATTCTGGGTCAGGGCGCGGAAAAGGCCGAGGGGATCTCGTCCCCCATCACCGCGCGCACGCGTGAGATCATGGGCATGATCCTGTCGCGCTGACAGGCTGCAACAAATGAAAACAGGGCCGGAGCGATCCGGCCCTGTCCCGTTTCAGGCAGGTGTCAGCTTAATAGCCCACCGTCGCCGCCCCGGCCCGGCGCGGATCGGACGCACCCAGCAGATAGCCGCTTTCGGGATCCTGCATCACCGATTGTGTCGAGCCCATCACCTCATCCAGCGAGATGGTGTGACCCTTGGCCTGCAGGGCGCGCTGGGTGTCGAGGCTGATCCCCTCTTCGATCCGCAACTCGTCCGGCAGCCACTGGTGATGGATGCGCGCGGCGGTGCTGGCCTCGGCCACGTTCATGTCATGGTCGATCATGTTCATGATGACCTGCAGAACCGTGGTGATGATCCGAGCCCCACCGGGCGAGCCGGTGACCAGCCAGACCTTGCCGTCCTTGTTGACGATGGTCGGCGTCATCGACGACAGCGGCCGCTTGCCCGGCTCGACCGCGTTCGCGTCGCCGCCGATCAGACCATAGGCGTTCGGCACGCCGGGCTTGGCCGAGAAATCATCCATCTCGTTGTTCATCAGCACGCCGGTCCCGTCCGCGACCAGTCCCGACCCGTAAGAGAAGTTGATCGTATAGGTGTTCGAGATCGCGTTCCCTGCCTTGTCGATGATGGAATAATGGGTCGTCTGGTCGGATTCGTAGGGCGCGAGGTCCGCCGGCTTGATCTGCTGCGACGGCGTGGCAAAGGCCGCGCTGATCTTGTCGCGCATGCCCTCGGCATATTCCTTGCTGGTCAGCACATCGACCGGCACATCGACGAAATCCGGGTCGCCCAGATATTCCGACCGGTCCGCATAGGCCAGCTTCATCGCCTCGGCCATCAGGTGGATCGTCTCGGACGAGTTCGCGCCGAGCGCCCCGATCGGATAGCCTTCCAGCGCGTTCAGGATCTGGATCAGATGCACCCCGCCGGACGAGGGCGGCGGCATCGAGACAATCTCATAGCCGCGATAGGTGCCCTTGACCGGCTCGCGCTTGACGGCCTTGTAGTTCGCCATGTCTTCGACGGTGATCTGGCCGCCCGCATCGGTGACGGATTTCGCAATCGCCTCGGCGATCCGGCCCTTGTAGAAGCCGTCCGGCCCCTCTTCGGCCACGGTCTTCAGGGTCTGCGCCAGATCGGCCTGCACCAGCGTGTCGCCGGGCCGGAACAGCGCGCCGTCTTCCTTATAGAAGATCTTGGCGGCAGTGGGATATTTGGTCAGCCGCTCCTGCATCGCTTCAAGGCTGTCGGCCAGATCGGGGGTGACGGTGATGCCCTCTTCGGCCAGCTTGATCGCGGGCGCGATGACGTCGGCCCACTCCATGCTGCCGAACTCGTCCAGCACCAGCTTCATCCCCGCAACCGTGCCCGGCACGCCCGAGGCCGCACCGCTATAGCGCGACAGCTCGCTGTCGGCATTGCCCTCGGCGTCCAGGAACATGTCGCGGCTGGCGCTGGCCGGGGCCATCTCGCGATAGTCGATGGCGTGGGTCTCGCCGGTTTCGGCGTCATGGACCAGCATGAAGCCGCCCCCGCCCAGATTGCCGGCCCGCGGCAGGGTTACGGCCAGCGCAAAGGCCACGGCCACCCCCGCATCGACGGCATTGCCGCCCTGCGCCAGAATATCGCGTCCGACCTCGGCCGCCACCTGTTCCTGCGCCGCGACCAGCCCGTTTTCGGCCCAGACCGGGTGAACCCGGTCCATGCCGGAATAGATGGCCGCCTCTTGCGCCAGCAATGGCGAGGCCGCCAGCGACAACGCCGCCAGCCCGAGCGGCAGATAGCTGAATATCTTCATCGAAAAACCCTCCCTCTCAATCGAAACAACGCCAGTCGACCGAGGAAAGCCGCTTGGGTCAACCCCGAAGGCGAGGCGGGACGGGTGAGGCGGCATCTGCGGTGCCTTTGAGCGGCTGCGCGGGCGCGGAAAACCGCATGACAACTTCTGTTCGGCACCGCCGCCTCTGACCGGCGGCGCTACCCACAACACCCGCGCACCACTTTAGGTTTTGCAAGCCCCGGCACTGGCCTATAGATGCAGGTCTGGCCCAGAAAAACGAGGTGCGGGGATGAGCAACGGTCTGAAAAGCGTCACCGACCAGGTGTCTCCCGCCTCGGCGCGCGATACCCGGCAGTTCCGCAAATCCGCGCCCTCGGTCGATGTCGCCGCATGGCTGGCCGGTCTGCCCGCCGCGCAGGCGCAGCGGCAGTTGGGCAAGCTGCCCCTGCCCCGCCGCGCGGTGGTGTTCGCCCATCTCGATCTGCCGCTGCAGGTCGAGTTCGCGGCCAGGATGCCGGCACGCGACCTGGCCGATCTGGTCACCCAGATGGACAGCGACGACCGGACCGACCTGTTCAAGCACATGGACCGGCGCAGCCAGGCCACGCTGCTGGAAAACCTGCCGCAGTCGGTGCGCGACGACATCCGCCGCCTCTCCTCGCACGAGGAAGGCACCGCCGGCTCGCTAATGACCACCGATTTCGCCACCATCGACGCCCGCATGTCGCCGCAACAGGCCATCGAGGCCCTGCGCGCCCAGGCCGTCAAGCGCGAGGCGATCTCGCGCCCCTATATCGTCGATGATGAGGGCGTGCTGCTGGGCTCGGTCGAGCTGCATCAGCTGATCGTCGCCCCCGACAGCGCCCATGTCGGCGACATCATGCGCCGCGACCCGGTCTCGGTCACCGTCGACACCGACCAAGAGGATGTGGCCAAGGCGATCGAGCGCTATGACCTCGCCTCGATCCCGGTCATCCATGACGATGGCCGGCTGGTCGGCATCGTCACCCATGACGATGCCGCCGACGCCATGCAGGCCGCCACGACTGAGGATTTCCAGCGCATCTCGACCGTGCGCCCCTTTTCGGAAAGCCTGCGCAGCGCGACCATCGGGATGCTGTATTCGCGGCGCGTGTTCTGGCTGGTTTTGCTGGTCTTTGGCAACCTGTTTTCGGGCGCCGGAATTTCCTATTTCGAGGACACGATCCTCGCCTATGTCGCGCTGGTGTTCTTCCTGCCCCTGCTGATCGACAGCAGCGGGAATGCCGGCTCGCAATCGGCCACGCTGATGGTGCGGGCGCTGGCCACCGGCGATGTCGCGATGAAGGATTGGGGCAGCCTGATCCTGCGCGAACTGGCCGTCGCAGGCGCGCTTGGCCTGACCATGATGCTGGTCGTGGTCCCGCTTGGCATCTGGCGCGGCGGATACGAGATCGGGCTGGTCGTCGGGCTGACCATGCTGACGGTCGTGATCATCGGCTCGACCGTCGGCATGTCGCTGCCCTTCCTGCTCAGCCGCCTGCGCCTCGACCCCGCCACCGCCAGCGGTCCGCTGGTGACGACAATCTCGGACGCGATGGGCGTGCTCATCTACTTCTCGATCGCGACGGCGGTGCTGGATCTTTAGGACTCGGCTGCACAGGGCGCAGCTCCCACGCGTGCCGTCCTGCGTCGCCCAGTCTTGACGGGCTGGCGACGCAGGCACGGCATACCGTCTAGACCCCGCAAAACCCCACCGCATCAGCGGAGAGGTTCACACTATTCTTTCTCGGAAAAACAATGGCGGACCCGGAGCAAATGAAACAAGTTAGCAAGAACAACATGCTGACGTGTCAAACCGTTCGAGTTTTTGCCATTGCTTTCCAAGGATTTTCTTTGAGATCGTCAACCCGTTTGCGGGGCCTCAACAGAGGAACTGCACATGGGAATGCATCTAGATCAATTCGAGGATCTGCTAAGCGGAAGCCCTGAAACGACAAGACCCGGCGCGCTGGCGGGCGCAACCGGGTCGAAAGTCTCAGAGGAAGTCACACAACCTCAGACCGCAATGTATCACGATGTGGACGGATTGCTAGGGGGGCTTTCGCCGCTCGATGCGCCCCTTGCGGTCACGCGCTTTTCCAACGTCCACGCCAAGCGCCTCAGCACCGATGCAATGAGCCTTCGGACGCTGGCCGGTGTCATCCGCAGGATGCGGGCTGACAGCAAGGCGGCGTTACCCCTGCTGAAGCTGGCGACGTTCGGAGACAAGCGGACGGAAAAGGGCTCACTTCGCCATGACGGCAACCTTGGCACGATCCACGGTATAGAAGGCGACTATGACGCCGGGGGCGTGACGGCCTCTGAAGCAGTCCAGATGCTGAAGGCTGCTGACATCGCCGCGCTGGTCTACACTACCCCGTCGCACAAGCCCGACGCGCCCCGCTGGCGGGTGCTGGTCCCGACCTCAGCCCCAGTGACGCCCCAAGAGCGTGATGCCCTCTGCGCCCGCGTCAACGGCGCGCTGGGCGGCATCCTTGCTAACGAGTCGTTCGCTAGGTCTCAAAGCTATTACTTCGGCGGCATCGGCAGCGATCCCGAGGTGCATCTGGTCGAAGGACGCGCGATCGACACTGCATCGGACGTACCCGCAATCGGCAAGCGTGGGGCAGTCGTCGCTGACATGTTCGACGACATCCTGGGCGGCGACATTCCTGATCGCAAAGGACAGGGCAAGTGCGGCAAGTCGTGGGATGTCGTCCTTTCCGCGCTGAGCCATATTCCGAACGATGGCGCGCCGGGATGGATGGACTTCCGCGACATCGGCATGGCGCTGCATGAGGAGTCGGATGGGTCGCGTAAAGGCTTTGACGCCTTCTGCCAATGGGCAAAACAGAACCCCAGCTATAGCCGGGTCGAATGCGCGAAGATTTGGCGCAGCTTGAAAGCCGGGCGCGCTGGCAACACGGGCGGCGGGACGATCATGATCCGCGCCAAGGCGTTCGGCTGGCAAGAGCCGGACCAGTATGACGATCTGGACGCGGACTTCGAAGACCAGCCTGACGCGCCAGCCGCCAAGGCAAAGAAGCCCGCACGGCTGACCTTCCTGACGCCTGCCGAGTGCGATGCAGCCCCAGCGCGGTCCTATCTGATCAAGGGCCTGATCGCTGAGGGTGACGTTGGCTGCATCTTTGGTGCGCCGGGTGCTGGCAAATCGCTACTGGCCCCTGCCCTCGCCTATGCTGTCGCCCAAGGGCGGGAAGCGTTCGGGATGCGCTGCAAGGCCGGGGGCGTCTTCTATGTTGCTGCCGAAGATCCGCACGGGATGCGCGGACGGGTGAAGGCCCTGCGGCTGGCCCATTATGACGCGCCCGACTTCCACCTGGTCGAAGGCGTGTCGAACCTGCTGGCGGTGGAGTCGCCCGACCTCGCGGCACTGGTCGCGGCGGTGAAGGAACGTCTGCCCAAGCTGATCGTCATCGACACGCTGGCAATGGCCTTTCCCGGCCTGGAGGAAAACAGCGCCGAGGCGATGGGGCGCGTCGTGGCAGTGGCCCGCAAGCTGACGCAATGGGGCGCGGCAGTCGTGCTGATCCATCACGACACGAAGGCCGAAGGCGCTACCCCGCGCGGGCATAGCCTGCTGAATGGTGCGCTAGATGTCGCCTTGCATGTGAAGCGGGATGACAGCGGCGTGATCCGGGGCAAGCTCACCAAGAACCGCAACGGCACCTGTGACCGCGACATCGCCTTCCGTATCGCTGTCGAAGATGGCGGCAAGGATGAAGACGGGGATGCGATTACCCTGCCCCGTTGCGAGGAACTGGACGCATCGTCAGCACCGCAGGCGGTGAAGTTGACAGCGGCAGAACGCGCCGTGCTCGACGTGATCCACCTATCGGGCGGCGAAGTGACGGAAGCCGAACTGCGTCCGCTCTGCATCGACAGCCGTAAGGTTTCATCCTCGGACAATCCGGACAGCCGCAGGCGCGTGACGGACAGGGCGCTAAAGGGACTGGTCCAGAAGGGCAGCGTGATCTTCCAAGATGGCGCTTATCGGATCGAAGACGATCATGCCGACGACTTCGATGACCTAGGCGAGCCGGACAATCCGGACTCTGTCCGGACAAATCCCGGACTGTCCGAGATGGCAAAGCGTCGAAATCCGGACGGACTCGGACACACTCCTTTAGGAGTGTCCGATTGTCCGGACGATGCGGGGCAAGGAGTCCTGTGATGAAGGCTGGAATGATGAGCGCAGCAGAAACGGTTGTGAGATCGCGCAAGGAAGGCCAGCAGCCCTTGTGGGTTGTGAGGTCGTGCGGGTCCTTCCCTTGGGGGCACGGCTTGCGGGGGACGCGGAGCCGCAGAGGTTTTCGCTTTTCAAAACTTTTCGAAATGGGGAATCCGGCATGAGCGTACACTCTGAGATGTTCGATGACCTGCTGGGCGGCGAAACCAGCCCCTCAGAGGCCCCTTCTGCCGATTCCGCACCATCGGTCTATGAGCTGGACGAAAGAGGCATGAGCGAGCTTCTGGGGCTGTCTCTGAGCATGGTTCGAACCAAGGCGCGTGAGGGCGTCTTCGTTCGCTCAAATCGGGGGCGCTATGATGTTCACGAGTCCGTCCGCCGCTACGTTTCGCGCCTGCGGGAAGCTGCATCGCGCAACGGCAGTCCCGCTTCTGCGGCCAGTGACGAACTGAAGGCGGAAAAGCTGCGGCTCACCCGCGCGCAGGCGACAGCGCAAGAACAGAAGAACCGTTTGGCCGCTGGCGAGATGGTGGCAGTTTCGGAGGTGCGTGCGGAATGGGTCACGGTCGCGACGGATTTGCGGTCCCAGATCCTCGCTATCCCGCCACGTGTTGCGGCCCGCGCTGGGCTGAACCTTGACGCCGCCGTGATCCTTGAAGAAGAAATGCGCTTGGCGCTGGAAGGACTCCACGATGAACGCTGAAACCTTCCGCACACTGCGCGCTGACCTCTATGCGGCGCTGAAGCCCCCGGCGCATCTCGACCTTGGGGATTGGGTCGAGTCGAATGTCCGGCTGCCCGCTACTGTCGCGGCGCAGTCTGGGCGCATGGTCCTGATGCCGTGGCAGCGCGAAGTCGCCCGCTCGATAGGCGATCCGCGCGTCGAGCGTGTCACGATCCTCAAGAGTGCCCGAGTCGGGGCGACACAGTTGATGGTCGCAGGCATCGGGCACTTCGCCTTGAACGATCCGGCCCCGCAGCTTGTCGTCATGCCGTCCGAGTCCGACTGCCGCATGTTGCTGACCTCGATTATCGAGCCGACCTTTGCCGCCAGTCCCGCCTTGCGGTCAGCCTTGACAGAGAACGTCAGCGGACGGGACACCATGCTTTCGCGGCATTATCCTGGCGGCAGTTTGGCGCTGATCTCTGGCGCGAGCCCCAAGAACCTGCGCGCGCGGACGGCCCGCGTCCTGTGGCTCGATGAGGTGGACGGGCTCGACATGTCAGCAGGCGATGAGGGCGACCCTGTGTCGCTCGCAATCCGTCGAACAATGACCTACGGCACCCGCCGCAAGATCGTCATGGCCTCGACTCCTGTCGATGAAGCGACAAGCCGGATCGCCCGCGCCTATGAGGATGGCGACTGCCGCGTCTGGGAACTGCCATGCCCGCACTGCGGCGACTTCCACGAACTGGCGTGGTCCATGATCCATTGGCCGGAAGGAAAGCCGCAGGACGCTTATTTTGTCTGCCCGTCTTGTGGCTGCATCACGGAAGAGTCCGGCAAGCCCGCGATGATTGAGCGCGGCAGGTGGCGGGCGACCCGCCCCGAGGTCACGGGACATCACAGTTACCGGCTCAACACCTTCGGCGCGTCCATCCTGTCAACAGCAGCTTGGGGCGTGCTGGCGTCCGAGTTTTTGGCAGCCAAGCGCGACCCGGCCACCCTCAAGACGTGGATCAACACGGTTGCCGGTCAGGTCTGGCGCGATGACAGCGACGGCATGGACGATGCCGAAATTCTCAGCCGCCTAGAACCTGTCGGGCTAGACCGGGTGCCGTCTGAGGTCATCGCCCTGACGGCTGGCGTGGACGTGCAGCATGACCGGCTAGAGGTCTCAACGCTGGGCTGGACAGCGGAGGACGCGCCAATCGTCCTGGCGCACGAAATCATCTGGGGCAATCCGTTCGGGCCGGACCTCTGGCTAGGGCTGTCGGATCTGCTAGCGCGGACGTTCCAGCATCCCGCAGGCGGAATGCTACGCTATGACGCGGCCCTGATCGACTCGGGGGATGGTCAGACATCAGAAGCGGTCTATGAGTTCTGCCGGGGCCGGGCATCGCAGCGCGTCTTCGCGTGCAAGGGCATCTCGGGCTTCCGTGAGCCGCCGGCCCGCCTAGGTAACGTGCCGGGCAAGAAATGGCTGCGCCTTCAGCTTGTGGGCGTGGACTCGGTCAAGCGTCGGATCATGGGTCTCGTCACCTCTGGCACAATGCGGTTCAGCGACAGTCTGAGTGCGTCATGGGCGGAACAGATCACGGGCGAACGGCTGCGGACCCGCTACAGCAAGGGCGTCCCGGTCCTCGAATGGCACCGCCTTAGCGGGCGCAGGGTCGAAGCGCTAGACTGTGCGACTTATGCTGTCGCGGCACGGTCTCTCGTGACGGCGGATAAGAGAAGGCGGCAGGAGGAACTTTCCTCGCCTGCCGCACCCAGAAAACCTGTTAGAATAACGCACTCGAACTGGTTAGTCCGATAGGGAGGTACACTTATGCCCGAAGCTTGCGCTGCTCCATGAACCAATCGAACTCAAAGTGCCGATTAGGATGCTCCACCATTTCATTGTATTGGGAGATCACGCGCATACGGTGAGCCCGATCCGACTTTGTCGAAGCGGTTATCGCTTTCAGTCGTTCAAGGTGGTTCGACACTACGCGGTCGACAACCTGCTGTTCCAGCTTATGCTTGCTCATCTTGCGCTCCATGCACGCCGCACCACGAGTACCTACTCTAAGTCCTACGCATGTCCCAGAGTTGCCTTCGATCGGTAGTCTCATATTTAGAGCACGTGTACCCAAGCGCAAGGATTTTCTCACAGAGCAACTCGTACTTCGGCGCAGCTGCAAGAGGAAGAGCAGGGAATTTCGTCACGAAAATCAGCCTTTTAGGCTTTACATCTTCCACCAGATGGCAGCCCAGGGTAGCAATAAGTTTAATGACTTTCTTGCGAAATGGCTTGTCTGAGAAGTGCTGCTTAGTCTCGCTGCCTGAGTAGAACACTTCCTCTTCTGCCTCTGGATCAAGCGCGTCGTAAGCACAAACCGTAAACACTAGTTCCGCAGCTTCGTCGCCTAAATCTTCGCAGAACCCATACCCGCACAAGGTGACCCTAAGGGCGTAAACCCGCCCCACAACGCGATTATGCCCGATGGTCTCCTCTGCCCAGCGATGCGGCCCGTGCTGTTGGATTCGCGGCATGAAGTCAGCGTGAGGCAGAAGAGATTCAAACATGCGCAATCCGGCTAAACGATGCGCTTATAGCCCCTCAGGTCTCAGCGGCGCAAGCATTGCAAGTGGATGTCTCGCCGCTCGTCGTTAGCGAATCAGGCGTCCCGACCGAGCCGCGATGATGCGCGCGATCCCGCCTTCACGTAGTGCTTGAGCAGCCTTAACTACGGTCTCAGCCGCCGCACCTTCATAAGCGTCTGCAACATCTGATGACGTGCTCAAAAATGGAAAGCACATGTAGTCAGCCCCCGTTCGCCAGATCGCCATACACGGTTGAAGCCCTTCCAGCGATGCCGCGAAAAGCTGCTTTCGTTCTGCAGGTGTTGCAGGTCGCAACCAGCATTGGCGCTGGGGAAAGCGGCGGGCAAAGCGCCGGTCGATCTTAGCTGAAGCCTCTAGCACGTCTGGCATGGTCATTCCTTTGCCTCTCAGAATGAGAAAGGCCCCCGCCCTGCTGACCCAGACAGCGAGACGAGGGCCTTTCGCCATCGGGTGCGCCAGGAGGACGAACGGTTCCGATGGGGTGGGTGGACGGGGCGACCTGCGCCGCCCCGTCCGTTCTCTGGAACTTGGGACTGAAACCTATATGGCAGAAACATCTGGACTCGTCAACTCATCCGTGAGATATAGAGACGAAAGGAGATTCAGCCATGGCCGATTACACGCTTGCCGAGATCGCTGCCCGCCTTGCTCGTCACGACGATGTAGAGGATGAGCACCACGCGCAGTTCGAGAAAGGTCTTCGCAACCTAGTGCAGCGTCACTTCCTGCCGCCGACCACTCAGCAGGGGCGCATTTTCCTGTATGATCGCGCCGCCGCCGCAACGATCCGACTTGCGCAGATCGCATCGGAATTCGGCATCCCCCGCGCCTCGATTGATACGCTGACGCGCTGGCTCAGCGGCTCGGGTGAGCGTCGTGAGAAGCTGCCGAGCGGCGGCCAAATGGGCGTCTCCCACGCTGCCGAGGCGATCCAGCGAGTCGAAGCCGGCGAAGAGTTCGCCCTTCACATCATCATGACGACAGAGCGGACGGTCTTTGTCCGGGCTGATTGGAAGTCTGATCGGGAAATCGACCCGGAAAGCCAAGCGCGCGCTGACAACGCGCTGCGCCTGATCGGCAAAGGTCCGAAGCCGGAGATCGCGCGCTTTTCGCTGCCCGCCTCCGAATTGATCGCCGAAATCCTTCCGCTGTTTGCGAAAGGCTGATCCCATGGGCCTGCTGTCGCGCATCCTCAATCGCGCCCCTGAAAAGCCATCTGCGGTTCGCGCTTATGACGCTGCCACGGCCAGCCGAACCCGGTTCAACGCGGGGCAGAACCGATTTGCCAGCTATGGTCCGGAAACCATCGCGGCCAGTTCCTCGATCCGCAGCCGCGCCCGCCATGCCGCCGAAAACAACGCGCTTGCGGTCTCTGCTATCGCAGCTTGGGTAGACGCCACCATCGGCGCGGGCATGGTCCCGACCAGCCAGCACAGCGACCCCGAAACGCGGAAGGCTCTGGACGCCTATTTTGCCCGATGGGCCAAGCGGGCCGATGCCAGCGGGCGGGGCGACTTCTGGGCCATGCAAACCGCTATCGTGAAAGCCCAGCGCATCGACGGCGAAGCCTTCGCCATGTGGCGCGGTGACAAGCTGTTGCAACTGCCCCCGGAACAGGTCGCGGATCTGACGACCGACTCCATCGCGGCAGGCGTCGAATTGAACGATGACGGGGCGGCTATCGCCTTCCACGTCCACCCGACCCGCCCGGACGCGATTCAGGCCACCTATGCCCCGCCTGTCAGGGTGGACGCTGCCGACATGATGCAGGTTTTCGAACCCGCTGGCCCTGGCGCTGTCCGTGGTGTCAGCCCGCTCGCCCCGATCCTTCTGGCCCTGGCCGAACTGGACAGCGCCGAAGACGCATTGCTGACGCAAACCAAGATCGCGGCACTGCTGTCGGTAATCCTAACCAACGAATCCGACGTTGCAACCGACGATCCGCTGGCAGACGGGCAGAGCCTAGAACCCGGTGCGATCCTGCGTCTGGCGGGCAACTGGAAGGTCCATGCCGTCGCGCCGCAGCAGTCGCAGCAGGCAGGCGAGTTCCTGCGCCACCTGACCCACCGCATCGCGTCGGGTGTAGGTGTGCCGGTCTGGCTGGTCACGTCTGACGTTTCCCAAGCGAACTACAGCAGCTTGCGGGCGGCTCTTGTCGCATTCCGCCAGCGCGTCGAACGCTACCAGTTTCAGACGCTTGTTCCGCAGTTCCTCGATCCGGTCTGGCGTCGGGTGGCGACCATGGCGGCGCTGGAACTGGGGCTAGAGTTCAGCGACGAACTGTTTGACGTGGAATTCATCCCGCCCGCTCAGCCGTGGGTCGATCCGGCCAAGGATGCCCGCGCGGTTATCGAACAGATGGAAGCCGGGCTGATGAGCCGCCGCCAAGCTGTCAGCGCACTGGGCTATTCCATCGAAAAGCTGGACGCCGAAATTGCCGCCGACCGGGCGCGCGAAACGTCGCTGGGCCTGACCTTCAGCAGCCCTATTCAACATTTTGTTGAACAAAAGGTAAACAAAGATGAATGAGCGCGTCACACTGACCGGCAATCCCGACCGCGCGTCCCGCATCCGCGATGTGAAGCCCATCCATACGCCCGCGCCAGATGGCACGACAGGCGAACGGCTGACGCGCAAGATGCCGCTGGCCGGGACACTCGACCCTGAAGCTTTGACCGTGACGGCTGTTGTGGCAACCGGGACTCCTGTTCAGCGCCGCGACAGTCGGGGGCCTTTCCTCGAAGTTCTCGACCCGGCTGGCCTGCTGTTTGAGGCTGATGAGGATGTCCCGCTGCTGACGGACCATCGGCAATCCGCCCGCGAAACCGTTGGCCGGGCTTACGGGCTGACTATCGACGGTTCGTCCGTGCGCGCCACCCTGCGCTTGAGCATGGCGGAAGATGTCGAACCCCTTCGCCAGCGGATTACGGATGGCAGTTTGCGCCACGTCTCCGCTGGCTATCAAGTTCTCGCCTGGCGCGAGACCCGGAACCCTGACGGCACAAGGATCAAGACTGCCAGCAAATGGCGGCTCTTGGAGGTCAGCCTTGTGCCGGTGCCTGCCGACCGCAATGCAATCATCCATAGGAGCGCAGAAATGCCCTTTGACCTCGTAACCCGCGCTGCGCTGATCGACACGCTGCGCAGCGCCTGCAACCTGCCCGAAACCTGGGGTGAGGATCTGGGCGAAGAAGCCGTGACGGACGAAGAAGTCCGCACCGCTGCCCGTGAAGCGATGATGACGTGCCAAGCCCCGCGCATCCGCGTCCGCCAGTCGCACGACAACCCGGCAGAGATCCAGACGCGCGCTGCCGATGCGCTGGCCTTCCGCATGACGGGCGGCGACCTGCCAGAAGCCAGCCGCGAATTCGTCAACATGTCGCTGCGCGATCTGGCTGCCGATGCCCTGCAACGGGCGGGCACCTCGACTCGTGGACTGTCGGCGGATGAGATTTTCACGCGGTCGATGCACGGCACGTCCGACTTCCCGCTGCTGGTCTCGAACGCGATGGGCAAGGTTGCGGCCCAAGCCTATCAGGCAGCCGAAAGCCCGCTGAAGGCGCTTGCCCGTCAACGGACGCTTCCGAACTTCAAAAGTTCGACTGCCGTCCGCCTTGGCGAGATGGGCCGATTCGAAGAGATGACGGAACATGGAGAGTTCACCCACACGACCCGCGCCGAGGCGGGCGAGTCGATGTCGCTGCGCACCTTCGGGCGGGCAATCAACGCCAGCCGCAAGCTGCTGATCGACGACGATCTGGGCCTTCTGGGCGACATGACCGCTGCAATGGGCCAAGCCGCCGCGCAGACTGAGGCTGACGAACTGGTCGCGCTGCTGACCGGCAATCCGGTTCTGTCCGATGGGCAGCCGGTTTTCCACGCCAGCCGGGGCAATGTGGGCACGGGCGCAGGTTCGGCTCTGACCGAAGCGGCCTTGTCGGCAGCCCGCAAGCACATGCGGAGGGTCAAGGGTTTGGACGGCAAGACCATCATCGACGCCAAGCCGCGTTACCTGATCGTGTCGCCTGACCTCGAAACCACTGCCGAAAAGCTGCTTGCCTCGATCTATGCCGCGACGACCGATGATGTTGCCGCCTTCGCAGGCAAGCTGATCCCCGTGGTCGAGCCGCGCCTGACCGGCAATGCTTGGTATCTGATGGCCGATCCGTCCCGCGTGCCGTCGCTGCAATATGCCTATCTGTCGGCAGCCCAAGGCGTGCAGATCCAACGTCAGGAAGCATGGGACCAGCTTGGCATGAAGTTCCGGGCATGGCTGGACTTCGGCTGCGGCTGGCTTGACTGGCGCGGCTCTTACCGTGCGGCGGGTGCGTGATGGACGGGCGCGTCTATCGCCTTCACCAGTTCCGCGAGGAACTACAGGACGCCCGGTTCTCGAGCGTCCGCAGCTTCACCGACAGCAACGGGGAGTCGGTTCAGTATCGGTCGCAGGCCGAGATTGAGCGGGCAATCGCAGCGCTGGACTCCGAGATTGCACAACTTCAACGCGGACGGATGGCGCTGATCCGGCTGCAAACCTCGAAAGGGCTTTAACATGCGCAACTACATCCAGAAGGGCGACACGCTCACCATCCCCGCCCCCGCTGTCGTCCTGTCGGGCGGCGTGGTCATCGCGGGCGAGATCAAGGGCGTTGCGGGCGGCGATGCACTGGCCGGTGAAGCTGTTGACGTGTCGGTCACGGGCGTCTTCGAACTGCCCAAGATCGCAGCCAACGCCTTCCCAGTCGGCGCGGCTGTCCACTGGAACGCGGACTCCGGCCTCGCGACCAGCACCGCCAGCGGCAACACGAAACTGGGCGTGGCTGTCGAAGCCGCACCCGCCAGCACTGCAACCGTCCGCGTTCGCCTTAGCGGCTTTTGAGGAAAAACGACCATGGCTAAACTGTTCTCGAAAACGAAGATCATCCGTGGCGAGGAAGTCATTCCTGCCCGCACGGTCTTCGAAGCCACCCCTTCCGAGGCCAAGCAGTTCGACGCGCTGAAGTCGGCACGCCCCGCGACTGCTGACGAAGTGAAAGCCCATGCCGAAGCGCAAGCCAAGGCAGACGGCACGACGTTCGCAGGCTGAACCGATGCAGATGGAAGCCCGCCCCTCTTCACCGATTGCACCGCCTTCCCGGCGTGGGCTGTCGCGTGTCGAGGCGGCGGGCTACATCGGCGTCAGCCCTACGACTTTCGACAAGATGGTGATTGCTGGCGAAATGCCCGGTCCCAAGCGCGTCGGCACCCGCAAGATTTGGGACGTGCGCGCTTTGGACTTGGCGTTTGACGACCTTCCGGGCGAGGATTCAGTCCCCGAAACGAACGATTGGGACTGAGCATGAAGCAGATGCGGAAGCCTCCAAAATATTGCCAAGGATTCGAAGACCGGCACGGCAAGATCCGCTGGTATTACCGCCGCCCTGGTTTTTCCCGCATCGCCCTGCCGGGCCTGCCTTGGAGTCCTGACTTCATGGCGGCTTACGATAAGGCGGCAGCGGGCGAACGACTCGAAGCTGGGCTAAGCCGATCCAAACCCGGCACCATTGCGGCACTTGTCGCCAGCTACTATCGAACGGGCGACTTCACAGGCTTGGCTGACTCCACGAAGACGACTTATCGCGGCATCCTCGAACGCTTCCGCCTCGCCCATGGCGACAAGCGCGTTGCGCACATGGAAAAGCGGCACGTGCAGAACATCATCAGCGGCATGACGGACACGCCCGCCGCAGCCGGAAACATGTTGCGGATGATTCACCTGCTGATGCGTCACGCAGTCGATCTTGGCTGGCGCGGGGATGATCCGACGCAGGGCGTTCGCAAGCCGAAGCGCAAAAGCGGCGGCTTCCTGACGTGGGAAGAGGATCACATCGCTACCTTCACCGCGAAGCACGAGGCCGGAAGCCGGGCACACCTCGCCCTGATGCTGTTGCTTTACACCGGCCAGCGGCGCAGCGATGTCGTTCGTATGGGGCGGCAGCATGTCCGCAGCGGCGTCCTGTCGATCACGCAGCAAAAGACCGGGCAGGACGTGCATATTCCCCTGCACCCGGACCTGAAGGCGCTGCTGGACAAGCTGCCGCTCGATAACCTGACCTTCCTGATGACCGCGCAGGGCAAGCCGTTCGTGCCCGCAGGCTTCACCAACTGGTTTAGGCAGATGGTGCGGGAAGCGGGCCTGCCGGACGGGCTGTCGCCGCACGGATTGCGGAAAGCTACGTGCCGTCGCCTGGCGGAAGCGGGATGCACCGCTCACGAAATCATGGCCATTTCCGGCCATAGATCCCTGGCAGAGGTGACTCGATACACTGTCGCAGCCAGCCGAAAAGATCTCGCAGCGCGGGCTATGCTTGCGCTCGGGAAAACCGAAGACGACACTGCAACTGTCAAACCCGCAGAGGCGGTTTGACAATCAGTCCCGCAAGCGGCTGACGATCAACGAAATTTCTGGATTAATGGCGGACCCGGAGCGATTCGAACGCCCGACCCCCAGATTCGTAGTCTGGTGCTCTATCCAGCTGAGCTACGGGTCCGCTGTAGGACGGCTAACTAGATTGCAGCGCTGCGGGGTGCAACCCCCAAAAGCGGAAAATCTCATCCATCCGCCAGATTTTCGCCCAGCGAGCCGCGTGGCAGGGTGATGCAGAATTCGGTGCCGTTCCCGTCGCTGCGCAGCAGCTCCAGCCGCCCGCCATGGCCGCGGACCAGATCGGCGGCGATGACCAGCCCCAGCCCGCTGCCGCCCTTGCGGGTGGTGCTGGTGAAGGGCTGGAACAGAAAGTCGCGCGCCTTTTGCGGCAGACCGGGGCCGCTGTCGCCGACGCGGATCTGCCAATCGTGATCGGTCTCGGCCGCCGCGATCTCGATGGTGCCGGGGCGGCCGCTGGCCTCGATCGCCTGGCGGGCGTTGCGGATCAGGTTCGACAACACGCGGTGCAACTGGTCGCGGTCGGCGCGGATCACCAGATTCGGGCTGATATCGGTGACAAAATCGACCAGCGGCGGCCCCGCCGCGCGGTCGAGCAGCAGCAACTCAGCCTCGGTGATGTCATCGGCCAGCCCGCGCAGGTCAAAGCGCGACAGCGTCGGCGGCGGCTCCTCGGCCTTGCCGAAGGCGAGCGTGGTTTCGCACAGGTTCACCGCGCGGCTGATCGAGTTCACCAGCTTCGGCGCCGCCCGCCGCACGGCGGGATCGGCGCTGTCCTCAAGCCGGTCGGCAAAGATCTGGCTGGTGGTCAGGATATTGCGCAGATCATGGCTGATCTTGGCCACCGCCTGCCCCAGCCCGGCCAGCCGCTCTTTCTGCTTCAACGCCTGGGTCAGCGTCGTCTGCATTGAGGCGAGCGCCGATTCGGCCTCTCGCAATTCGGTGATGCGGGCGGCGGGCTTGATGATCAGACGCGCATCCTCGGGCGCGGCGGAATAGCTGGCCATGTGCCGGATCACCCGGCGGATCGGTTTCAGGATCAGGCGCTGCGCGGCCAAGTTCAGCAGCGCCGCCGTCAGCGCGATCAGCACGGCCGAGCCGATCAGCACCCGCAGCCCGTATTCGACCATCGCGTGCCGCAGCGGGCCGGTGGACAGCGTGATCTCGATCAACTGACCGGCGTGATTGACCGGGGCGCCGATGACGCGGATCACCTCGTCCCGGCGGTCGGCAAGCTGGCGCAAGGCGGCCAGCGCGCTGCGCAGGGTCGAGCGCTGGCGCAGGTCATGCGTCGCCGCCACCGGCCCCGGCAGGGGTGAGGACAGCACAAGCTGGCGCACATCGTCGCGGCGCAGCACGACGTTATAGACGCCGGCATTGGCCAGCAGCTCTGATTCCAGTTCGGCGGTGATGCTCTCATCCTCGGGCGCGGCCAGCAGGGCCAGCGAGGCGATCTGCGCCTTTTCCAGCCGCGTCTGCAGATAGTCGGTACGAAAGTTTGAGACCGCCGGGATCAGCACGAACAGCTCGGCCAGCGCGACAAACAGCAATGTCAGCGCGGCAAAACGGCCAGTCAGTGTGTCGATCGACATTCGCGCGGCTCTCCGGGCGGCCGATCGCCGGTCCGCCGGGCCAACACCTAGCGACAGTGACCGGGTTTTTCAAATGCTTGTGGTCGGGTATACCCCGCCCTGCGCGGTTTTTCGGCGCCTGACGCGATTGCGGCGTTGACTCGGTCCATGGCTTCACCTATTTCGCAGGCTTCGAGTTAGCCGACGCGGTCGCGTGGGGCGGATGGTCGCATTCGCCAGCCCAGACCTTCCGCGCCCGAGATTGGAGTAGAGAAGATGTCGAAGCGCACGTTCCAGCCGTCGAACCTGGTTCGCACCCGTCGCCACGGGTTCCGTGCCCGCATGGCCACCAAGGCCGGCCGTCTGGTGCTGAACCGCCGTCGCGCCAAGGGCCGCAAGCGCCTGTCGGCCTAAGGCCGTCGCGCATGCAGGCGTGCCTCGCGCGCCAGCCATGACATGATCGACCCGTCTCATCCCCCGCCCGTGTCTGACAGCAGCGACGGGTCCGGGGATGCGGCGGCGTCATGCGTTCCGCCCTCGCAGATCGTCGTGCTGCGCCAGCGGGCGGATTTTTTGAAGGCCGCGCAGGCCCGCCGTGCCGGAACGGCGGGCTTTCTGCTGCAGGCGCGGCCCCGTGCCGAAGGCGAAGCCGGCCCGGATACGACGCGAATCGGCTATACCTGTTCCAAGAAGATCGGCAATGCCGTCACCCGCAACCGCGCCAAGCGGCGGCTTCGCGCCGTGGCGCGAGAGGTGATGCCCCGCCTTGCCCGTCCCGGCTGGGATTATGTGCTCGTCGGGCGGCCCGAACATACCGTTTCCCGCGATTTCAGCGCGCTTGTGCAGGACCTGCAGCAGGCGCTGACCCGCGTCCATTCGGGCGACACCGACCGCCGCCCCCGCCCGCCGAGGCCGCGTAAGTGACCCCCCTTGCCCATCTCGTTGCGCTGCCGGTCCGCGCCTATCGGCTGCTTCTCAGCCCCTGGGTTGGGCATGGCTGCCGCTTTCAGCCGACCTGCTCTGCCTATGCGCTCGACGCGCTGCACCACCACGGCGCGATCCGTGGCAGCTGGCTGACCCTGCGCCGGATCGCGCGGTGCCACCCTTGGGGCGGCGACGGCTATGACCCGGTGCCCGGCACACATCGCGGCGATGCCGACCCCGATCCGAAAGACGACCATGAGCGATAGCGACCAGATCGATGACCTCGCCCCCTTGCCGGGCAAGACCGAGATCCACCCGCTATTCGACGGCGCGCCCGACACCACCGCCTTTCGCAAACTTCGCAAGCGTCTGGTGCGCGAGACCCGCAGCGCGATCGAGGATTTCGGCATGATCCGGCCCGGCGACCGCTGGCTGGTCTGTCTGTCGGGCGGCAAGGACAGCTATACTTTGCTGGCGATCCTGCATGAATTGCAATGGCGTGGGCTGCTGCCGGTCGATCTGCTGGCCTGCAACCTCGATCAGGGTCAGCCGGGTTTTCCGGCGACCGTCCTGCCCGAATTTCTCGCCAGCCGCGGCGTCGCCCACCGCATCGAGTATCGCGACACCCATTCTGTCGTCACCGACAAGATCGCGCCCGGCGGGACGATGTGCAGCCTGTGCTCGCGGCTGCGGCGCGGCAATCTGTATCGAATCGCCCGGGAAGAGGGCTGTTCGGCCGTCGTTCTGGGCCATCATCGCGACGACATGCTCGAGACGTTTTTCCTCAACCTGCTGTTCGGCGGGCGGCTGGCCAGCATGCCGCCCAAACTGCTGAACGAGGATGGCGACCTGCTGGTGCTGCGCCCGCTGGCCTATGTGGCCGAGGCCGATTGCGACAAATTCGCCCGCGACATGGCTTATCCGATCATTCCCTGCGACCTCTGCGGCAGTCAGGACGGGCTGCAACGCGCGCAGATCAAGCGCCTTCTGGACGAGTGGGAGGCGAAAAGCCCCGGCCGCCGGCAGGTCATGTTCCGCGCCCTGATGAACGCGCGGCCCTCGCATCTGCTTGACCCGGCGCTGTTCGATTTCGCCGGGCTCTGGCCTGCGGAAGATAAAATGCCGTCTAATTTCCCCGGTGACGGGGCGCCGAATCTGCGCGAACATTAACTGAACAAAAACCCGTTGCGGCATAGCGTGGCGGAACGGGTCTTTTGGGGAATGACGCATGGGTTGGCTTTTGAAACTATGGGGCTGGATCGCGCGGCGGCGCGTCGTGGCGGGGCCGGTGACGCAAGACGCGGTGCCGCCTGTCGGCGAGGCTGCCGTGGCGGATATCCGTTTCCGCGCACAGATCTGTTGCCATACCGGCGCCGTGGCCTCGGTCCACGTCGCCGCGCCGTTCCTGCCGGGCGGCGATGACACGCCGCTGCGGCTTGCGCTGCGGCACTGGCTGCGCTGGCGCAAGGACGGGATCGAGCCGCCGCCGCTGGCTTTCGATCTGCCCGCGGCCATGGCGCAAAGCCCGGACCTGGTCATGCCCCTGCTGTGGGAGATCGACCGTCAGGAATTTCCGACCGACCGGCTGATCTTTGCCGCGCCGCTCGATGCCGGTCCTGTCGAGGATCAATGGGGGCTGCTGCTGCTCGCCCGCTTCGGCTGCGTGATCGAGGCGGCGCGCTTCGACGTCTCGGATCTGGGCGCGCTGCGTCAGCTGGGGCCGGGCATGGCGCGGCTGCGGCTGCCGCACCACGCGCTGCGCGACTGCCATACGCGGCCCGGGGGCGGGCGCATGCTGCTGTCCCTGCTGGCGATGGCGCAGCGTTTCGGGCTGCCGACACTGGCTTGCGACGTGGCCAGCCGCGACCAGCACGGCTTTCTGGCCCAGCTTGGCTGCGACATCGTGCAGGGTGAGGCGGTGGCCCCGGTTCTGGACGCCTCCGGCATGGCGCAGTTCCTGCACGCGATGACCGAGGTGCAGCGCCCGCGCATCGGCATCAAGCGTCCAGCGGCCTGACCGGACACGCATGACGAAACGGCGCCGCAGCGGCGTCGCTGGCCGGCGAAATGCGGCTGGCGCAGCCCTTGGACCCAGCAATCGCACCGTGAATTGCCTTGACCTTTGCCCGCCCCTTCTGTTGAACCCTGCACTGACAACAGAGGGCCCTATCCGTATGGAAGACAACAACCGCAATCTGATCCTGGCCATGGTTCTGTCCATGCTGGTGGTGCTCGTCTGGTTCACCTTCTTCTCGCCCGACCCCGCCCCGCCTCCGACCGAACCCGCGGTGCAAAGCCAGACCCAGCCGGTTGCCCCGGCCGAGGTCGGCGCACCGACGGATGCGCCTGCGGTCGGCACGGCGCCGGCGGCCGACCCGGCCTCGCAGGACCCCTCGGCCGCGGCAGGCCGCGTCAAGATCAGCAGCGGCTCGCTGTCGGGCTCGATCTCGCTGGCCGGCGGGCGTATCGACGACCTGCTGCTGACCCGGTATCACGAAACGCTGGACGAGGATTCGGGCTATGTCCGCCTGTTGACCCCAACCGACAGCGCGTTCCTGAAGACCGTCGACACCGGCACCCCCGCCGCGCCCTCGGGCGATCCGGAAACGGTGCTGAAGAAACCCTATTACGCCGTCTATGGGTGGAGCCCGGCCGCCGGCACCGACCCCGCCGCCGTCCCCAGCGCCAGCACCATCTGGGAGCTTGAATCGGGCGAGACACTTACCCCTTCGACCCCCGTCACCTTGCGGTGGGACAATGGACAGGGCCAGATCTTCCGCCGGGTCATCTCGATGGACGACAAATACCTGTTCACCGTCTCGCAATCGGTTGAAAATACCGCCGACACCCCGTTTGCCGCCGCGCCCTATGGCATCATCGCCCGTCAGGGGCAGCCCGATACGCAGAACTTCTTTGTTCTGCACGAGGGCAGCGTGTCGATGACCGATGGCGAGTTGAACGAGACCAAATACAAGAACATCGCCAAGCTGGACCCGGTCGAGCGCGAGGGCCGCGCCAAGATCACCCAGGTCACCGAAAACGGCTGGATCGGCTTCACCGACAAATACTGGATGACCACGCTGGCCCCCAAGCCCGGCACCGCCTTCACCGCCGTGTCGAAATACAGCGAAGGCGCGGACATCTATCAGACCGAGACCCGCTTCCCCGTCGTCACCGTCGCCCCCGGCGCAAGCGCGTCCAGCGAATCCTTCCTGTTCGCCGGCGCGAAAGAGTGGGAGACGATCCGCGCCTATGAGCAGAACCCCGGCATCCAGCGATTCGTGGATTCTATCGACTGGGGCTGGTTCTACTTCCTGACCAAGCCGATCTTCCGCGTGCTGCACTGGCTGCATGGCATCATCGGCAATATGGGCTGGTCGATCATCGCGCTGACCTTCATCCTCAAGGCGCTGGTCTTCCCGCTGGCGCGGAAATCCTTCGTCTCGATGGCGCGGATGCGCGAGTTGCAGCCGCAGATGGAGGCGATCAAGGAGCGCACCGGCGACGACCGCCAGAAATACCAGCAAGAGGTCATGGCCCTCTACAAGCGCGAAAAGGTCAATCCGGCCGCCGGCTGCCTGCCGATCCTGATCCAGATCCCGATCTTCTTCAGCCTCTACAAGGTGATCTTCGTCACGCTGGAACTGCGGCAGGCGCCGTGGATCGGCTGGATCCGCGACCTGTCGGCACCGGATCCGTCCTCGATCCTGAACCTGTTCGGGTTGCTGCCCTATGCGGCCCCCGCGCGGGACAGCCTGGTCGGCATCCTGTCGCTGTCCCTGATGGCGATCGTGCTGGGCATCTCGATGTGGTTGCAGCAAAAGCTGAACCCGGCCCCCACCGATCCGACGCAGAAGATGATCTTCGCCTGGATGCCCTGGGTGTTCATGTTCATGCTGGGCGGCTTCGCCTCGGGGCTGGTGCTCTACTGGATCACCAACAACCTCATCACCATTGCTCAGCAATACGGCATCATGTCGATGCACGGCCACCCGCCCAACCTGTTCGGCAATATCCGCGACAGCGTGCGCATAAAGAAGGGCAAATGACCGGCCGCCTGTCCCAGATCTGGCGCTATCCGGTCAAGTCCATCGGGCGTCAAAAGCTGGACAGCGCCCGGCTCGAGGCGGGGCGGACGCTGCCTTGGGACCGGCATTGGGCGGTCATGCATGACAGCGCAACCCAGCGCCTGACGGAGGGCGATCAGCTCGCCGGCTGGCTGCCCAAGGCAGCCTTCCTGCGCGGAGCCGCCGGGCCGGAACTGCAGGCGATCAGCGGCGGGCTGACCAATGGCAAGCTGTGCCTGCAGCACCCGACGGCCGGAGAGATCGAGCTCGACCCCACCAAGGACGAGGATCACGCCAGCCTGCTGGACTGGCTGCGGCCGCTCTGGCCCGCAGAAAAGCCTGAACCCGCGCTGCTGGTGACGGGGCCGGTGCCGCTGACCGACAGCCGCGCGCCCTTCATCTCGATCCTGTCGCTCGACAGCCTGCGCGCGGTGGAAAGCCATGTCGGGCAGCGGCTTGGCGTGGAACGCTGGCGCGGCAATCTGTGGGTGGAAGGGTTCGAGCCCTTTGCCGAGCGTGAGTGGATCGGCAAATGCCTGCGCATCGGCGCGGCGACCGTGATCCTGCGCGAGGGCATCGGCCGCTGCGCCGCGACCTCGGTCGACACCGATACGGGCGAGCCCGATCACGACATGATCCGCGTCCTGACCGAAGGCTTCGGCGATGCCTGTTTCGGCGTCTATGCCGAGGTGCTGACCGGCGCCGAGATCGCGCCGCTCGATGAGATCATCGTGGTCGAGCTGGACGAAACGCAGCCCCGCAGCGAAAGCCTGACCGCATGAAGGTGTCATTCCCGCAAGCCCCCGAACCCGATGCCGAAACAGCCGAGGCCGCGCGGCAGCTGTTCGCCGGACCGGTCGAATTCGTCAAGGGCGTCGTCGCCATGGACGGCGTGCCCCCCGCCGACCGGCCCGAGGTCTGCTTTGCCGGCCGGTCGAATGTCGGAAAATCAAGCCTCATCAACGCCGTGACCGGGCGCAAGGGGATCGCGCGGGCGTCGAATACGCCGGGCCGGACCCAAGAAATCAACTATTTCACCTTGGGTGAGCGGGCCTATCTGGTCGATCTGCCCGGCTATGGCTTTGCCCGCGCGCCGCTGCCGGTGGTGCGCAAGTGGCAGGCGCTGCTGAAGGCCTATCTCGCCGGTCGCCCGACCCTGCGCCGCGCCTTTTGCCTGATCGATTCGCGCCACGGCATCAAGCCAGTCGATCACGAAATCATGACGCTTCTGGACCGCTCGGCTGTGCCGTTTCAGGTCGTGCTGACCAAGGCGGACAAGCTGGGTCCGAACGCGATCAAGCCGGTGCTGGATCAGGTCGAGACCGAACTGCAAAAGCACCCCGCCGCCTTTCCCGAACTGGTCGTGACCTCGTCGGACAAGGGCCACGGCATCGCGACGCTGCGGGCGATCATCGCCGGGCTGGATTGAGCGGCGGTTTCGTCAGGGCGTAGGGCGCGACGCGATCCCGAACCGACGGCACAATCCCGGAAATAGGCTGTGCTGACAGGGGATTGAGCGCGACAGCCATAGCGGCAGCTCAATCAGGACAAACCCCGTCTGAAAGTCCTCCAGCCAGCCTCAGACCGGGACCAAAGCCCCCTACTGCTCCACCACATCCAGCACCCCCGGCACCACCCGCAGGCGCTGGCGGGCGGCCGGGCTGACCGGGGCGCGTGGGGTCAGTTCCACATCATAGACATCGGCGGCCTGATGCAGCCGCAGGATCAGCCGGCCCCGCCGCCCGCGGTCGCTTTCCAGCAGCGCCAGCGTCTCGCGCAGCCCGCCCAGATCCAGCGAATCGGCCACGTTCAGCACCAGTTCTGCCGGGCCGACATTGGCAATCGCCGTGTCCAGCGGCACGACCGAGCGGGCCAGCATCTTGATCTCGTCGCCCTGCGGCTCGACCTGGACCTGCATGACGACGTTGCAGCCGGGCTCCAGATGTTCGCGGCAGGCTTCGAGGACGTCGGAAAACACCACCGCCTCGTAAAGCCCGGTCGGGTCCGAGGCGCCGATGAAGGCAAAGCGGTTGCCCTTGGCCGATTTCTTTTCCTGCCGCGAGGACACGGTGCCGGCGATATAGCTGACCAGCGGGCCCGAGGCGGCGGCCGCGCGCAATTCGGCCAGCGTCGCCACGTCAATCCGGCGCAGCGCCGGCAGGTAGTCGTCAATGGGGTGGCCGGAAAGGTAGAAGCCGATCGCCTGATGTTCCTGCCCCAGCTTTTCCGGCGGCAGCCAGACCGGCGCCAGAACCGGGCGCGGCGGCGGCAGATCCTCGCCCCCGCCGAACAGCGAGGACTGGTTCGAGGCCGCCTGATCGGCACTGGCGCCCGAAAACGCCACCAGCCCGTCAAGGCTCGCCAGAACGCGGGCGCGGTTGTCGTCCAGCAGGTCAAAGGCGCCGGCCTTGGCCAGCATTTCCAGCGCCCGCTTGCCGATGCGGCGCAGATCGACGCGGCGGGCGAAATCGACCAGATCGGCAAAGGGCCGGTCGCCGCGCGCCTCGACGATCACGCGCATCGCGTCCACGCCGACGCCTTTCAGCGCGCCGAGCGCATAATGGATGCGCCCCTGCCCGACGGTGAAGCGCGCGCCGGATCGGTTGACGCAGGGCGGGATGACCTCGATCCCCATGCGGTCGACCTCGCGCTTGTAGATCGCCAGCTTGTCGGTCAGGTGGATGTCGCAATTCATCACCGCCGCCATGAACTCGACCGGGTGGTTGGCCTTGAGCCATGCGGTCTGGTAGCTGACCACCGCATAGGCCGCCGCGTGGGATTTGTTGAAGCCGTAATTCGCAAATTTCTCCAGCAGGTCAAAAACCTCGCCCGCCTTCTTGGCGTCGACGCCGTTGGCGACGCTGCCCTGGACGAATTTCGGCCGCTCCTTGGCCATTTCCTCGGCGATCTTCTTGCCCATGGCGCGCCGCAGCAGGTCGGCGCCGCCCAGCGAATAGCCTGCCATGACCTGCGCGATCTGCATCACCTGTTCCTGATAGACGATGATGCCCTGCGTTTCGGCCAGGATGTGGTCGATGCTGGGATGGATCGATTCCAGCTCTCGCTGGCCGTTCTTGACCTCGCAATAGGTGGGAATGTTCTCCATCGGGCCGGGGCGGTAGAGCGCCACCAGCGCCACGATATCCTCGATGCAGGTCGGTTTCATGCGCCGCAGCGCGTCCATCATGCCGCTGCTTTCGACCTGAAACACGGCGACGGTGCGGGCGCTGGCGAACAGCTCATAGCTGGCCTTGTCGTCCAGCGGGATCAGGTTGATCTGGTTCTCGGCCCCCTCGGGCGGATCATACAGCCGCCGCCCATCGGCCGCGACATGCAGCGGACGCCCGGCGCCGTTGATCAGTTCGACCGCGTTCTGGATCACGGTCAGGGTCTTCAGCCCCAGAAAGTCGAACTTGACCAGCCCGGCCTGTTCCACCCATTTCATGTTGAACTGCGTGGCCGGCATGTCCGAGCCGGGGTCGCGATACAGCGGCACAAGCTGATCCAGCGGCCGGTCGCCGATCACCACCCCCGCGGCATGGGTCGAGGCGTTGCGATACAGCCCCTCGAGCTTGGCGGCATAATCCAGCAGCCGGGCCACGACCTCTTCCTTGGCGGCCTCGCGCAGGCGCGGTTCGTCGGCCAGCGCCTTGGTCACGCTGACCGGCTTGACCCCTTCGACCGGGATCATCTTGGACAGCCGGTCGACCTGACCGAAGGGCATCTGCAACACGCGCCCGACATCGCGGACCGCAGCCTTGGACAGAAGCGCGCCGAAGGTGATGATCTGGCCCACCTTCTCGGCGCCGTATTTTTCCTGCACATAGCGGATCACCTCTTCGCGGCGGTCCATGCAGAAGTCGATGTCGAAGTCCGGCATGCTGACCCGTTCCGGGTTCAGGAAGCGTTCGAACAGCAGGTTATAGCGCAGCGGGTCCAGATCGGTGACGGTCAGCGCATAGGCCACCAGCGAGCCCGCGCCCGAACCCCGGCCCGGCCCGACCGGAATCCCCTGATCCTTGGCCCATTTGATGAAATCCGCGACGATCAGGAAATAGCCGGGAAAGCCCATCTGCTCGATGATGTTCAGCTCAAAATCCAGGCGCTTTTCATACTCGTCGACCGGCACGGCATGAGGGATGATCGCCAGCCGCGCCTGCAGCCCTGCATGGGCCTGACGGCGCAGCTCTTGCACCTCGTCATCGGCAAAGCGGGGCAGGATCGGCTTGTGCCGCGACACGGCAAAGGCGCAGCGGCGCGCGATCTCGACGGTGTTCTCGATCGCCTCGGGCAGATCGGCGAACAGCACCGCCATTTCCTCGGCGGATTTGAAGTCGTGATTCGGCGTCAGGCGGCGGCGCGGCTGGGACTGGTCGACATAGGCACGCTCGGCAATGCAGATCAGCGCGTCATGGGCGTGATACATCTCGGGCGAGGGGAAATGCACGTCATTCGTCGCCACCAGCGGCAAGTCGAGATCATAGGCGAGCGAGACAAAGGCGTGCTCGGTCGCGGCCTCGGCCTCGGTCAGGCGTCCGGATTCGTCCTTGTGGCGCTGCAATTCGACATACAGCCGGTCGCCGAACACATCGCGCAGGCGGCGCAGCGCGGATCCGGCCTCGGGCGTCTCGCCGGCACGGATCAGCCGCCCGAACGGCCCGTCGGCACCGCCGGTCAGCAGGATCAGCCCGTCGGAATGGGCGGCCAGTTCGGCCTCGGTCACATGCAGGTGGTTGCTGTCGCGGCGCAGATACAGGCACGAGGACAGCGCCATCAGGTTCAGCCAGCCGGTCCGGTTCTGCGCCAGCGCGACGACCCCGCCCATCACCGGACCCAAGGCCAGCGTCAACTGGCAGCCGATGATGGGCTGCACGCCCTCCTCCAGCGCCTTCACGCTGAACTCCAGCGCGGCGAACATGGCGTTGGTATCGGTCAGCGCGACCGCCGGCATCCCGGCCTCGCGGGTCAGGCCGATCAGCTTCTTGACGGGGACGGCACCCTCCAGCAGCGAATGCTCGGAATGGGTGCGCAGATGGATGAATCGCGGCATGGGATCTGGCATCCGGCGAAGCTATTCCCTGCCGCGCGAAAGCGCAATTCCCGCGTCAGGGGCCATCGCCCTCGACCGGCAGCGCGGCCAGCAGAAACTGGCGCGGCAGGTCCAGCCGGTCGGCCGAGGCCGAGACACCCAGCGCCTGATGCAGATAGACCCCGTCAATCAGCGCCGCCAGCGTGTCGGCCACCTGCCCCGCCTGCCGCCCGACCAGCGGGCGCAGATCGACCATCAGGTTCGACCGCAAACGACGGTGATAGACCCGCAGCAGACGCGCGGCCTCGCCACCCTGCTGGGCGAGGACATAGAAATTCAGCCATGCGGCGATGATTTCAGCGTTGAAATGTTCGGGACCAAGGCTCGCATCCAGCACCGCCAGCAGGCGACCGCGCGGGCCCGTGGCCTGCGCTACCGCCTGCCGCACCGATTCGCCGTAACGACGCAGCATCTCGCGCATCGTCGACAGCAGCATCTGTTCCTTGGAGCCGAAATAATGATGCGCCAGCGCCGGCGACATCCCCGCCTCGCGTGCGATTTCGGCCACCGTCACGTCAAGCGTGCCGGAACGCGCAATCGTGTGAATTGCGGCGTTGATTAATTCGGTCTTTCGAGTAGTCTGTCGCGCATGTTTACGCATCCGCGCACCTCGCGGTCGGTATGCGTCTGGATAACAAGCTTTGATTGACTGGTCAATCAACATTCTTTCAGGAGTCTGCATGACCCGTATTTCCGCCCTGATCCTCGCGTCGCTTCTGGCCGTCCCGGCTGCCGCGCAGGAACCCGACAGCTGTCGCAAGATCACCTTTTCGGATGTGGGCTGGACCGATATCACGGCGACGACGGCGGTCGCGACGGTCATTCTGGACGCCCTGGGATATGACACCAACACCCGCGTCCTGTCGGTGCCGGTGACCTTCACCGCGCAATCGACCAATGATGTCGACGTGTTTCTGGGCCTGTGGATGCCGACGATGGAGGCCGACATCGCCCCCTATCGCGAATCGGGCACCATCGACATCGTCCGCACCAATCTGACCGGCGCGAAATACACGCTGGCCACCAACAAGGCCGGCGCCGATCTGGGCATCACCGATTTCAACAGCATCGCCGAACATCGCGACGCGCTCGACGGCAAGATCTACGGGATCGAGCCGGGCAATGACGGCAACCGCCTGCTGATCGACATGGTCGCGCAGGACAAGTTCGGGCTGGGCACCTTCCAGATCGTCGAATCCTCGGAACAGGGGATGCTGGGTCAGGTCGGCCGTCAGGTCCGCGCCGACAAGCCCGTGGTGTTTCTGGGGTGGGAGCCGCATCCCATGAACAGCCAGTTCGACCTGACCTATCTGGCCGGCGGCGACGACATCTTCGGCCCCGATCTGGGCGGGGCCGAGGTGATGACCACGGTGCGCGCGGGCTATGTGCAGGAATGTCCGAATGTCGGCAAGTTCCTGCAAAACCTCGAATTCACCCTGCCGATGGAGAACGAGATCATGGGCGCGATCCTGAACGACCGGACCGAGCCCAAGGCCGCCGCCAAGGCATGGCTGACCGCCAATCCCGACGCGGCGACCCGCTGGCTGAACGGCGTGACCGCGCAGGACGGGCGCGACGCGCTCGAGGTTCTGACTGCCGCGCTGGATGGCTGACGCGCTTCTGGATCGCGTGACGGATTTCGTCACCGCCACCAAGATCCCCGTCGGCCCGCAGGCCGCGCGGGGCTTCGACTGGCTGACCGCCCATGCCGGCGCCGCTTTCGATGCGCTGTCGGTGGCGATGCAGACGATGATCGACGCGATCCTGTGGGTGCTGGTCACCCCGCATCCGCTGATCATCGTCGCGGTCTTTGCGGGCCTTGCCCATCTGGTGCAGCGGCACTGGCCGACCACGCTGGGCATCGTCGCGGGATTCCTGTTCGTCCTGAACCAGGGCTACTGGTCCGAGACGATGCAATCGCTGACGCTGGTGCTGTCGGCCTGCCTGACCTGCATGGCCATCGGCGTGCCCTTGGGCATCGCGCTGGCCCATCGGCCGCGGCTTTACGACTGGGTCCGGCCACTGCTGGACCTGATGCAGACGCTGCCGACCTTTGTCTATCTGATCCCCGCCATCGTGTTTTTCGGCATCGGCATGGTGCCGGGGCTGATCGCGACGGTGATCTTCGTGCTGCCGGCGCCGATCCGGCTGACGCAGCTTGGCATCGCCTCGACCCCGCGCGCCCTGACCGAGGCCGCAACCGCCTTTGGCGCCACCCGCCAGCAATTGCTGTGGAAGGTCGAGCTGCCAAGTGCCCTGCCGCAGATCATGGCGGGGCTGAACCAGACCATCATGCTGTCGCTGTCGATGGTAGTAATCGCGGCGCTGGTTGGCGCCGACGGGCTGGGCGTGCCGGTGGTGCGGGCGCTGAACAGCGTGAACCCGGCACTCGGGTTCGAATCGGGGCTGGTGATCGTGGTCGTGGCAATCATGCTCGACCGAATGTTGCGCGTCAGGAAAAAACCATGAATGTCATCGAGTTCGACCGCTGTTCGATCCTGTTCGGCCCCTCGCAGCCGCGCTGCCTGCAACTTGCCGACGAGGGCCTCAGCCGGGCCGCCATCCAAGAGGCGACGGGCTGCGTGCTGGGCGTCCATGACGCGACGCTGAACGTGGCCGAGGGCGAGATCGTCGTTCTGATGGGCCTGTCGGGATCGGGCAAATCGACGCTGTTGCGGGCGGTGAACGGGCTGAACCCGGTGGCGCGCGGCGATGTCCGGCTGCGGGTCGAGGGTTGCATGGTCTCGATCCCCGGTGCCAGCCGCGACAAGCTGCGGCGGCTGCGGCTGAACCAGGTCTCGATGGTCTTCCAGCAGTTCGGGCTGCTGCCATGGCGCAGCGTCGCCGACAATGTGGGGCTGGGGCTGGAACTGGCTGGCCTCTCCGCGCAGGACCGCGGCACCCGCGTCAACCGGCAGCTGGCGATGGTGGGGCTGTCCGACTGGGCGACGCGGCCGGTCGGGCAGCTGTCGGGCGGGATGCAGCAGCGCGTCGGTCTCGCCCGCGCATTCGCGACCGAGGCCCCGGTCCTGCTGATGGACGAACCCTTCAGCGCGCTCGACCCGCTGATCCGCACCCGGCTTCAGGACGAGCTGCTGGAGCTGCAGCGCCAGACCCGGCGCAGCATCCTGTTCGTCAGCCACGACATGTCCGAGGCGTTCCGGCTGGGCAACCGCATCGCGCTGATGCAGGACGGCCGGATCGTCCAGATCGGCACCGCGCGGCAGATCCTCGCCCAGCCCGCGAACCGATATGTCGCGGATTTCGTGGCGCATATGAACCCGCTGGATGTGCTGACGGCGGGCGATCTGGCCTGCGAGGGCCGGGCCGAGGGCACCCCCTTGCCCGCCGACATGCCGCTGAAACAGGTGCTGTCGGCGCTGTCGCATACCAGCGCGCGGCCGGTGGCGGGCGGCGGTGTGGTCACCCGGGACGCGGTGATCCGGCGGCTGGCGGCATAGCGGCGTCGGGCGCGGCCCGCCCGCGCAGGGTAAGTCAGGCGATGGTTGCCATCGGGTGGTCTATCCCAGCAACAGCTTTGCCGCGATGGACCACATGATCGCTGCAATGGCCATGTCCAGGACGCGCCACGCCATCGGCCGGGCAAAGACCGGCTCGAGCAGGCGCGCCCCATAGCCGAGCGCGAAGAAGAACAAAAACGACCCGGTGACGGCACCGCCGGCAAAGGCGGGGCGATCCTCGAACCCCGCCGAGACTGCGCCCAGCAGGACCACCGTGTCCAGATAGACATGCGGATTGGCCCAGGTCAGCGCCGCGGCCGTCGCAAGCGTGGGCCATAGCGGCGCCGCCCGCCCGCTCGCCCGCATCGTCTCGCCGCCCGCCAGCGCGGACCGCGCGGCGCGCAGGCCATAGACGATCAGAAACGCCGCCCCGCCCCAACGCATCGCCTCGGAAAACCACGGCGCGATGTCGCTGAGAAGATCCGCGCCGAACACCCCTGCAGCGATCAGCACCGCATCGGACAGCGCGCAGAACAGGCAGACCGCGAAGACATGCGCGCGCAGCAGGCCCTGCCGCAGCACAAAGGCGTTCTGCGCCCCGATGGCCACGATCAGCGACAGCCCGGTGCCCAGACCGGCCAGATATGCCTGCATGACGGATGCTCCGGGCGGCGCGGCGGCGGTCAGGCCGCGCCTGCCGCCGAGTTAAAGCTGCGCTGCGACCTGTTCGGACAGATCGAAATTGCCGGTGACGTTCTGCACGTCGTCGTCATCCTCCAGCGTGTCGATCAGCTTCATCAGCTTCTGCGCCGTTTCCAGATCGGTCACCTCGGCCGGGGCCTGCGGCTTCCACACCAGCTTGGCGGTCTCCGATTCGCCCAGCGCGGCTTCCAGAGCGTTCGAGACCTCGTTCAGATCGGCGTCGCTGCAATAGATCCAGTGCCCGTCCTCGGTCGATTCGACATCCTCGGCGCCGGCCTCGATGGCGGCCATCATCACCGTGTCCGCATCGCCGATGCTGGCCGGATACATGATCTCGCCCACCCGGTCGAACATGAAGGAAACGCTGCCGGTCTGGCCCAGATCGCCGCCATGCTTGGTGAAATAGCTGCGGACGTTGGAGGCGGTGCGGTTGCGGTTGTCGGTCATCGCCTCGACGATGATGGCGATGCCGTTCGGGCCGTAGCCTTCGTAGCGGATCTCGTCATAGTTTTCGGCGTCGCCGCCCAGCGCCTTCTTGATCGCCCGGTCGATGACGTCCTTGGGGACAGAGTTCGACCGCGCCTCTTTCACGGCCAGACGCAGGCGGGGGTTCTTGTCGGGGTCGGGATCGCCCATCTTCGCGGCAACGGTGATTTCCTTTGCCAGCTTGGAAAACAGTTTGGAACGGATCGAATCCTGACGACCCTTGCGATGCTGGATGTTCGCCCATTTGGAATGGCCGGCCATGAATGGCTCCTTGCGGGTTGGGTAATGTGCAGCGTCTATAGAATCCGCCCCCGCCGCAGACAAGAGAAACGGGCCAGCCTGTGCAGCCGAACGCGGCGCTACCCTTCGTCGCTGCCCAGCCGCGCCGACCAGTTGCGCGAACCCGGGGTCTTGAACAGATGCACCCGGCCGCTGGCATCGGTGATCAGAATATCCGCATAGGGTTCCGTGATCACATCGCCGAAATAGCCGGGGCGCTGCATCCGCACGTCGTATTGCGCGGGGATGGGGCAGCCGGTCAGGGCGCCGGTCGGCTGCTCGCTGATCCCGTCGACCCGGCAGCGGACGCCGTTCGAGAAGCTGACGCTCAGCCGGTTGTTCAGCAGGCTGACATCGTCGGGGACGGCCCGGCTGTTCGGGATGGCGCAGCCGGCAAGGGCAGCGACGGCCAGTCCGGCGGCGGCAAGAGTTTTCAGGGCCATCATGTCCTCATGCTCAGAGAGGCCAGAAGATGGGGATCACAAGCGCCGCCGTCAACGCCATCAGCAGATTCAGCGGCAGGCCGACCCGGATGAAGTCGGCGAAACGATAGCCGCCCGGCCCATAGACCAGCGTATTGGTCTGATAGCCGATGGGCGTCGCGAAACTGGCCGAAGCACCCATCATCACCGCGATGATCAGCGGGCGCGGATCGACCCCCAGCGTCGTCGCCAGCGTGATCGCGACCGGCGTCACGATGACGGCGACGGCGTTGTTGGTGACCAGTTCGGTCAGCGTCATCGCCAGCAGATAGACCGCCAGGATCAGCCCCCAGGACGGCAGCGAGATCAGGTAGGGCGAGACGTGGTTGACGATCAGCTCGACCGCGCCGGACCTGTCCAGCCCCGCCCCGACCGCGAGCATGGCAAAGATCAGCGCCATCAGCCGCCCGTCGACA